>JAZKFK010000376.1:0-3400 GCA_040386475.1 Pseudomonadota bacterium
TCCAGCACCGGCTGGCGGACGAAGGGATTGGCGCTCGCCGCGTAGTAGGACGGCGGATAGGGGGACATCTGCTAGACCTTCAGCAGCAGGTGCTCGCGCTCCCACGAGCTGATGACCGACTGGTAGGCGTACAGTTCGGTATCCTTGATGGCGTAGAACACCTCGAAGAAGTCGGTCCCCAGGTATTCGCGCACGATCTTGCAATGGCTGAACCGATCCAGTGCGCCTTCCAGGCTGCGCGGCAGCGTGCGCACCCGGTTATAGGCATTGCCGGTGATCGGCTTGGGTGGCACCATCCGCTCAACCATGCCGATATAGCCGCAGATCAGCGAGGCGGCGATGGCCAGGTACGGGTTGGAATCGGCCCCCGGCAGGCGGTTCTCGATCCGCCGGTTCCTGGAATCCGAAATGGGAATGCGCAGGCCGCAACTGCGGTTGTCGCTGCCCCACTGCACATTGATCGGTGCATCGGTATCGGGCCGCATCCGCCGGAACGAGTTCACGTTGGGCGCAAACAGCGGGCAGATCTGTGGCAGCAATCGCGCAAGGCCGGCAATATAGCTGCGGAACAGCGCGCTATCCTTGCCATTCTGGGTGGAGAACACGTTGCGCCCCGTCTCGGTGTCCAGCACCGATTGGTGGATATGCATGGCGCTGCCGGGCTGGTCGCTCATCGGCTTGGCCATGAAGGTGGCGTAGACGCCGTGTTCCAGCGCCACTTGCCGCACGATGCGCTTGAACAGCATGGCCTCGTCAGCCAGCGCCAGCGGATCGCCGTGGACGAAGTTAACCTCCAGCTGCGCCGCGCCGCTTTCGTGGATCATCGTATCGATGTTCAGCCCGGCCTTCTCGCACCAGTCATAGACCTGCTCGATAATGTCCTCGAACTCGCTGAGGGCTTCCAGGCCATATGGCTGGCTGCCGGTCTCCGCGCGGCCGGAGCGACCAGTGGGCGGCACCAGCGGGAAATCGGAATCGAGGTTCTTGGAGACGAGGTAGAATTCAAGCTCCGGCGCGATCACCGGGCGCCAGCCGCGCTTGGCGTAAAGGTCCAGCACCTTCTTCAGGATATGGCGCGGGGCGATCGTCACCGGCGTGCCCGTGGAGGTGAAGGCATCGGCGATGACATAGGCGGTCGGCGTGCTGAACCCCGGCGCTTCGCGCAAGGTGGCGGCATCGGGCACCAGCACCATGTCCGGATCGGTGGGCGGCACCACGTGGCCGATGTCTTCCGGGTAATCGCCCGTCACGGTGACGGTAAACACGCTGCCCGGGATACGCAGCGTGCGATCGGTAATGCTTTTCAGGAACTTGACCGCAGGCAGCACCTTGCCGCGCTGGATCCCGTTCATGTCCGGGATGATGCACTCCACCTCGGCAATGCCGCGGTCCTTGATCCAGGCTGCAATATCGGTGGCCATGACGCTTTCGCTTATGGAGAAGGCAGCCGGAAGGGCCGCCCTGCCCTGATCCTAGAACGACTTCGTGATGCTGAAAACGCCCGTCGCATCGGCCAGCGGGCTGAATGCGCGTGCGGTATCGACATAGGCGCCGCTGATGGTGAACCCGCTGCCAACATCGATGGCCACGCCAACCGTCCAGTCACGCTTGGAGTTGCCAAAGGCCCCATCCTCGATGCCGAAGGTGCCAAACAGCGTGGACCGATCGCTCAGCGGCACTTCGCCCGACACGTAGACATAGGTGTTGTCGGTATTGCCCAGCGCGCCCTGGCTGGGGGCATAGGCCACGCCCAGGGTGAGGTCTGCCGGACCAACCGTGGCGCCCACGCTGCCGGTCAGTTCGATGTAATCGAGCGATCCGTCGCTGGGGTACAGGTAATACAGCGCGCCCACGTCCACCGTCAGGCCGCCCAGATCGGTGGCGAAACCGGCGTAGAGATCGACTTCAACGTCGTCGTTGCCGCTGCCCAGGTCCACGTTGGACACCCAGGTGCCGGCATAGAAGCCCGATTCATGCGCCACCGAGACTTCGGCGGTAACTTCCGGATCCTTGCCTGACAGCGAGACACCGCGGAAGCGGTAGTCGGAGAACAGGCCCACTTCGGCATCGAGTTCCCACGCGCCGGTCGCTTCTTCTTCCTCGTCCTGCGCTTGCGCTGCTACCGGCACCAACAGGGCCAGCCCTGCCGCACATGCCGCCATCCTGATCGATTTCATCGCGTGCCCCCTTTAGTCCGTAATGGTGCCCGTAAGACCTTGTGGGCATTGTGTCTGGCATCGGCGGTTAAGGCCAATGGTATTTACGCGAAGCAGGGTCATCGCCTTTTCCGATAGGAAGGGACTCCGCAAACCTTGTGGCGATGGCGGGCTCGGGGCACTAGGCTTGCCGCTTGGCCCTGCAGGAGCTTGTCCGTGACCGAACCCAATGACCTGGCGGCATTCTGGATGCCGTTCACCGACAACCGCTTCTTCAAGGCGCACCCGCGCATGATGGTGGCGGCGCAGGGGATGCATTACACTGCGGCCGATGGCCACACGGTGCTGGATGCCACTGGTGGCCTGTGGTGCGTCAACGCCGGGCACGCGCGCACGCCAATTGTGGAGGCGATCCGCCACACCGCCGGGCAACTGGATTTTGCGCCCACCTTCCAGCTGGGCCATCCGCTGGCGTTCGAGGCGGCCAGTCGCCTGGCCATGCTGATGCCGCAGGGGCTGGACAAGATCTTCTTCACTAACTCCGGCAGCGAAAGCGTCGATACCGCGCTCAAGATCGCGCTGGCTTACCAGAAGGCGCGCGGGCAGGCCGGCCGCACCAGGTTGATCGGGCGAGAGCGTGGCTATCACGGGGTGGGCTTTGGCGGCATTTCGGTGGGCGGCATCGTGGGTAACCGCCGCCAGTATGGCGCGCTGCTGCCGGGGGTGGACCACTTGCGCCACACGCATGACCTGGAACGCAATGCGTATAGCCGGGGCATGCCGCTTCACGGTGCGGACCTGGCCGATGACCTTGAGCGCATCGTCACCCTGCACGGCGCGGAAACCATCGCTGCGGTGATCGTGGAGCCGGTGGCGGGTTCCACCGGGGTCCTGATCCCGCCGCAGGGCTATCTGCAGCGTTTGCGCGAGATCTGCGACAAGCATGACCTTCTGCTGATCTTTGACGAGGTGATCACCGCCTTTGGCCGCGTGGGCAAGGCCACCGCTGCCGAGCGGTTCGGCGTGATCCCCGATATCATCACCATGGCCAAGGGCCTGACCAACGCCGCCGTGCCGATGGGGGCCGTGGCCGTCAGCCGCCATGTGCACGATACCATCGAGGCGAGCGGGCCGGACGGCATCCACCTGTTCCACGGCTATACCTATTCGGGCCATCCGCTGGCCAGCGCCGCCGCCATCGCCACGCTGGACCTGTATGTGGCCGAAGGCCTGTTCGAGAAAGC
>JAZKFK010000377.1:0-19682 GCA_040386475.1 Pseudomonadota bacterium
TGCGGATCGCCGGGGTGCGGCAACTGGGCAAGGCTGCGCGGGAAGGTGGCGGGCAGGTGGCCCGAAGGATTGACTTGGCCCGTCAGCACCCGCGCAATGGCCGCGCCGCCCATGCGGCCGGGATACCATGCCTCCACAATCGCCGGGACGCTGTCCGCCCACGGCAGCAGGATCGGGCCGTTGGTCTGAAGCACCACCACGGTGGCGGGATTTGCGGCAGCGACGGCGGCGATCAGGGCGTCCTGCTCACCATCAAGGCGTGCTGGCACATCGATACTCTCGCTGGACCACTGCGTGCCGAACACGATCACCACGTCCGCCCCGCGCGCCAGCCTTGTCGCCTCGCGCACATTGTCGCCGCTGGCAAAATCGATCTGCGCTTGCGGCAGGGCTGCCCGCAGTTCGGCCAACGGACTGGACGGAAAATAGACTACCGGGCCGGGCCATGTGGTGGGCTCCACGCCAGGGACCGCGTTCAGCCCATCGGGATAGACCTGGCTCGATCCGCCGCCCGACAGCACACCTGCATCGGCATGGCCGCCGATCACGGCAATGCGCCGTGCGGTGGCGGCCAACGGCAGCACGTTGCCGTCATTCTTCAGCAGCACGATCGCGCTTTCGGCATCGGCCTGGCTGACCGCGCGGTTGGCTGCAAAATCGATCGGCTGGTCGGCGCTGACCGGATGTTCGACCAGCCCGTTCGCGAACATGGTGCGCAGCACGCGCGCCACCATCGTGTCGATCCGATCCTGCGAAATCTCGCCCGCCGCCAGCGCTGCGCGCAGCTTGTCTGCGGCAAACCAGCCATCGCGTTGCAGGCCGAAGCCGCTTTCCTGGTCCAGACCCGCATTTACCGACGGCGCGGTGGAATGGACCGCGCCCCAATCGGACATGACATAGCCGGGCCAGCCCCATTCATGGCGCAGCACTTGCGTCAGCAGCATCGGCTGTTCGCAGGCGTAAGGGCCGTTTATCCGGTTATAAGCGCACATCACCGATCCGGGATTGCCCGCCTCGTGCGCGAACTGGAAGGCCAGCAGGTCGCTGGTCCGCATGGCGGCTTCCCCGATCACCGAGTTGCCGTTGAAGCGATCGGTTTCCTGATCGTTGACCGCGAAGTGCTTGGACGTGGCGATGATATGGTTGGACTGGATGCCGGCAATCTGTGCGCCGACCATCGCTCCCGCCAGCAAGGGGTCTTCCCCGCCATATTCGAAATTGCGCCCGTTGCGCGGATCGCGCAGCAGGTTGACCCCGCCTGCCAACAGCACATTGAAGCCATCGGCGCGCGCCTCGCGCCCGATCATGGCGCCGCCGGAAAAAGCCAGCGCGCGGTCCCACGTGGCGGCAGTTGCTATGCCAGATGGCAGCGCGGTGCGCCCCCGCTTGACCAGCGCGCCGCCCTGCGTGGCCACGCCAATCCCGGCATCGGTCTGCCACTGGCCGGGAATGCCCAGCCGATCGATCCCCGGCACATAGCCGGCAGAACCCGGCCGCGCGCCGGGTTGCATGGTGTAACTGGTGGGCGGGAAACTCTCGCCGAAATAGCCCATCAACAGGGCCAGCTTCTCGTCCTGCGTCAGCTGCGCCAGCATGGTAGCGGCGCGCTCGTCCGGGGTGCCGGTGGCTTGCGCGGCCAAGGTGACGGGTGTGGCACTATCCTGCGCGGCCAGCGGAGCGGCCAGCGCCAGTGCGGCGACACCGACGAAAAACGGTATACGGATCATGGGTTCCTCTCCCTTATGATAGCGATATCAGCACAGCACGCCGAGGTTGTCATCCGCTTGCATGGAATTGCCATGAAACCGCGCTATACTCATCGGCAGACACATGGAGAGCTGCATGACCCCCGATCGCCGCCAATTCCTGCGCGCTACTGCCAGCGGCTTTGCCGCGCTCGCCGCCGCCGGGTGTGCCGGGCGCGGAGGGCTGGCCGCGCTGCCACCGGCTGACGGCTATGGCGCCCCGGTGGCCGATCCCGCCGGGTTGCTGGATCTGCCGCGCGGCTTCACTTACCGTGTGGTCTCGTCGCTGGGCGATGCAATGGACGATGGCGGCACCGTGCCCGATGCGGCCGATGGCATGGGCAGTTTCGATATCGGCAATGGTGAGCTGGCGCTGGTCCGCAACCATGAACTCAGCCCCGACAAGGACGGCGGCGGCGTGATGGGGCAGGCTTACGATACCGTGGCGCGCAGCCTGATCCCGCTGCCCGGTGGCACTACCACGCTTGTGCTCGATGCGCGCACCCTGGCGGTCAAGCGCCAGTACCGCAGCCTGGCCGGCACGATCCGCAATTGTGCCGGCGGCATTACCCCGTGGGGCAGCTGGCTGACGTGCGAGGAGAACACCACCCGCGCCAATGGCCGCGTCAACCAGGACCACGGCTATGTGTTTGAAGTGCCTGCCACCGCGCCCGGGCTGGTTGCGCCGGTGCCGCTGAAGGCGATGGGCCGCTTCAACCACGAGGCAGCCTGCGTCAATCCGGCCACCGGGATTGTTTATCTGACCGAGGACCGCGAGGATTCGCTGCTCTATCGCTTCCTGCCCACCTATCCCGGCGAACTGGCGCGCGGCGGCACCCTGCAGGCGCTGGTGCTGGATGGCGTGGCGGATACGCGCAACTGGGACGGCGTGAGCATGACCACGAGCCGCCCCGTGGCGGGCCGCTGGGTCACGCTCGACAACCCCGAAGCGCCCGAGGATGACTTGCGGGCACGCGGCGCGGCACAGGGTGCGGCACTGTTCGCACGCGGCGAGGGCGTGTGGATGGGCGAGGGCGAGCTGTACTTCACCGCCACCAGCGGCGGCGCGGCCAAGCAGGGGCAGGTGTTCCGCCTGAAGCCCGGCCTGCACGGGCCCGACGCGCTTGACCTGTTTTATGAAAGCCCGGCGCTGGTCGAGTTCAGCTATGGCGACAACCTGACCATAGCGCCCGATGGCGAACTGATCGTCTCCGAGGATCAGTACCAGTCGGAACACACCAACCACTTGCGCGGGCTTACGCGCGACGGCCGATCATACGAATTCGCCAAGGTGCGGGTGGACAGCGAGACCGCCGGGTTGTGCTTCTCACCCGATGGCCGCGTGCTTTTCGTCAACGTCTACAGCCCCACCAAAACGCTGGCGATCACCGGCCCGTGGAAGTGGCTCTAGCTGCCGATCATCTTTACGCCTGAGACCACCAGCATCGCCGCCAGCGCATAACGCACCAGCTGGTCATTCACCTTGCCCGCCACCAGCGAGCCGACGATGATGCCAGGCACCGAGCCGATCAGCAGGCTGACCAGCAGCCACAGATCGACATTGCCCAGCCATGAGTGGCCAAGGGCAGCCACCAGCGTCAGCGGCACGGCGTGGATGATATCGGTGCCGACAATGGCCTTGGCGCTAAGGCGCAAGGGATAAGTCAGGGCCAGCAGCACCGCCACCAGAGCGCCTGCGCCGACTGAGGTCAGCGTCACCAGTACGCCCACAACTACCCCGCCCAGCAGGGTGGCGATCAGCTGGCGGCGCTGCGTGGCGGCATCGGGCAGGCGGTGGAACTTGCGCAGCGGCGCGGTGATCCGGGCCTTGAACAGCATGACCACGGCAGTGGCCAGCAGGGCCACGCCCAGCAGCACCATCAGCGCTTCGGATTCCAGGCGCCCCTGGTTGAACAGGCCCAGCCATACCAGGGTGATGACTGCGGCAGGGATGGACCCTAGTGCCAACCGCCGCACGATGGCCCAGTCAGGCGAGCCAATCCGGTGATGAATGCTGCCGCCCACGGTCTTGGTGATCGCGGCAAACCACAGGTCGGTCCCCACGGCCACCGCCGGACTGAAGCCGAACACCAGGATCAGGATCGGCGCCATCAGCGAGCCGCCGCCAACTCCGGTCAGCCCCACCAGGAAGCCGACAAAGGCCCCGGCGAGCGAATAGCCGAGGTTCAGCGCATCCATGCCGGATCAGGCAGACTTGCTCAGCGCGGCGACCAGTTCCAGCACCGGCGCGGCCCATTCCGGGCGGCAGATCAGCAGGTCCGGCAAGTAGGTATCGGGCTGGTTGTAAAGCATCGGACTGCCATCGATGCGGCTGCAATGCAGGCCATGCGCCAGCGCCACGGCAACAGGCGCGCAGCTATCCCATTCAAACTGCCCGCCGGAATGGAGGTAAATCTCGGCCTGCCCCAGCACCACGGCCATGGCCTTGGCCCCGGCGCTGCCCATGCCCACCAGTTCGCCATCCAGCGCTTCGGCGACGGCCACGGCTTCGGCGGCGGGGCGGGTGCGGCTAACTACCAGGCGCGGGCGTTCAGCAGGAGCGGGCAGGGGGCGCGGCTGATCGGTGCGGACCACGATACCGTCATCCAGCCCCGGCAGCGCCACGGCGCCAACCGTGGCCACGCCGTCAATCGCCAGGCCTACGTGCACCGCCCAGTCCCACCGCTCCTCGCCATATTCGCGGGTGCCATCGACCGGATCGACGATCCACACGCGGCTTTTGGTCAGGCGATCGGCGGTGTCCTTGCTCTCTTCGGACAGCAGGCCATCTTCAGGCCGTTGTGCGCGCAGGGCGTGGACCAGGAACTGGTTGGCCGTCTGGTCGCCCGCCTTGCCCAGCGCCTTGCCTTCGAACATGCCGCTGGCCCGCACTTCCAGCAGGATGCGTCCGGCGACCTGCGCCAGATGGGCCGCCAGCTCGGCGTCGGTCATGCTCATCCCAGCAGCCGGTCGATGATCAGGTCAGCCGCCTGTTCCACCGTCATCGCCGTAGTGTCGATCCGGATCTCGGGTGCTTCGGGTTCCTCGTAAGGGCTGTCGATGCCGGTGAAGTTCTTCAGCTGGCCGGCGCGGGCCTTCTTGTACAAGCCCTTCACGTCGCGCGCTTCGGCCACGGCCAAGGGCGTATCGACGTGGACCTCGATAAACTCGCCTTCGGGCAGCATGGCGCGCACCATGTCACGCTCGGCGCGGAACGGGCTAATGAAGGCGGTGATCACGATCAGGCCGGCGTCGGCCATCAGGCGTGCCACTTCGCCCACGCGGCGGATGTTCTCGATCCGGTCAGCCTCGGTGAAGCCCAGGTCCTTGTTCAGGCCGTGGCGCACGTTGTCACCATCCAGCAGGAAGGTGTGCCGGTTCATCCGGTGCAGCTTCTTTTCCACCAAGTTGGCGATAGTGCTCTTGCCGCTGCCCGAAAGGCCGGTGAACCACAGCACGGCCGGCTGCTGGTTCTTCATGATGGCGTGCTGTTCGCGGGTGATTTCCAGCGCCTGCCAGTAGACGTTCTGCGCCCGGCGCAGGCTGAAGTTGATCGTGCCTGCGCCAACGGTGGCGTTGCTCAGCTTGTCGATCAGGATGAACCCGCCCAGCGCGCGGCTGGCGGCATAGGCTTCAAAGGTAATGGGCTTGTCGGTGGTGACTTCCACCACGCCGATACCGTTCAACTTCAGCGTCTTGGCAGCGAGGTGTTCCAGGCTGTTGACGTCGATCTCGAACTTGGGCTGGTGCACGGTGGCCGATACGGTCTGGCTGGCCAGCTTCAGCCAATAGGCGCGGCCGGGGATCAGGTCCTGGTCACTCATCCAGATAAGGTTGGCTTCAAACTGGTCGGCGCTTTCGGGCGGATCGCCCGCCGCAGCGATCACGTCACCCCGGCTACAATCCACTTCATCCGCCAGGCAGATTGTCACGGCCTCACCGGCCACTGCCTCGTCCAGGTCGCCGCCCATGGTGACGATGCGCGTCACCGTGCTGGTCTTGCCCGAAGGCACCACACGCACGGCATCGCCCGGCTTCACCGAACCGCTGGTGATCAGGCCCGAGAAACCGCGGAAATCCAGGTTGGGGCGGTTGACCCACTGCACCGGCATGCGGAAGGCCGCGCCTTGCGCAATGGTGGTATCCACTTCCACCGTCTCCAGGTGCTGGATCAGGCTGGGGCCGGTGTACCAAGGCGTGTTGTCGCTGGGGGCGGTGGTGATGTTGTCGCCCTTGAACCCGCTGAGCGGGATCGGGGTAAATTCGGCAATGCCGATCTCGGCGGCAAATGCACGGTAATCGGCCACAATGGCATCGAACGTGGCCTGATCGTAGCCGACCAGATCCATCTTGTTCACCGCCAGCACCACGTGGCGGATGCCGACGAGGTGGGCGAGGAAACTGTGCCGCCGCGTCTGCGTCAGCACGCCTTTGCGGGCATCGATCAGGATTACCGCCAGGTCGGCCGTGCTCGCGCCGGTGACCATGTTGCGGGTGTACTGTTCATGCCCCGGGGTATCGGCGACGATGAACTTGCGCTTCTCGGTGCTGAAAAAGCGATAGGCGACATCGATGGTGATGCCCTGCTCGCGCTCGGCAGTCAGGCCATCGACCAGCAGGGCAAAGTCGATTTCCTGCCCTTGCGTGCCCACGCGCTTGCTGTCGGCTTCCAGCGCGGCCAGCTGGTCCTCGAAGATCATCTTGCTGTCGTACAGCAGGCGACCGATCAGCGTGCTCTTGCCATCATCCACGCTGCCGCAGGTGATGAAACGCAGCAGCGTCTTGTTCTGGTGCTGGGCCAGATAGGCGTCGATATCCTCGGCGATGAGGGCATCGGTCTGGTAGGCGGAATCGCCCGAAGTGGTGGGGGCATCGGCCATCAGAAATAGCCCTCCTGCTTCTTCTTTTCCATCGATCCGTCACCGGCGTCCTTGTCGATCACGCGGCCCTGCCGTTCGCTGGTGGTGGTCAGCAGCATTTCCTGCACCACGTCGCTCAGGGTGGCGGCGGTGCTTTCCACCGCGCCGGTCAGCGGGAAGCAGCCCAGCGTGCGGAAGCGGACGGACTTGTTGGTGATCTGCGGGCGCTGGCCCATCACCTTTTCCAGCCGCTCGACATCGTCGGCCACAAACAGGCCGCCTTCGTATTCGTAGGTCGGCCGTTCGGCAGCGAAATACAGCGGCACGATCTCGATGTTCTCGGCCATGATGTATTGCCAGATATCCAGCTCGGTCCAGTTAGAGATCGGGAACACGCGGATGCTTTCGCCCTTGGCCTTGCGGGTGTTGTAGACGTTCCACAATTCCGGGCGCTGGTTCTTGGGGTCCCAGCCGTGCGTGGCGGTGCGGAAGCTGAAGATGCGCTCCTTCGCGCGGCTCTTTTCCTCGTCGCGCCGCGCGCCGCCGAAAGCGGCATCGAAGCCATAAAGGTCCAGCGCCTGCTTCAGCCCTTCGGTCTTCCACATATCGGTGTGCAGGGGGCCGTGATCAAACGGGTTGATCCCGCGCTCCTCGGCTTCCGGATTGTGATAGACCAGCAGTTCCATCCCGGCATCACGCGCGGCTTTCTCGCGCAGGGCATACATGTCCTTGAACTTCCACGTGGTGTCCACGTGCAGCAGCGGGAATGGCGGGGGCGAAGGGTAGAACGCCTTCTTGGCCAGGTGCAGCATCACTGCGCTGTCCTTGCCGATCGAATAGAGCATCACGGGCTTGTGCGCTTCGGCCGCAACCTCGCGCATGATGTGGATGCTTTCGGCCTCAAGCCGCTGGAGATGGGTCAGGCTTTTCATCGTGATGGTGCCCTTGGCGCAATGCGCGGCAAATGCCTTGCGAGAAATTCTTTCACCCCCGCAAAGTGGCGGGAAACGGGGTCCATTGCTCACTGGCGGGCAGCGGGGCGAACAGGGTGTCGAGCATCGCTTCGGTCACGCCTTCTGCCGCGGCGGGTTGCCAATGCGGGGCATTGTCCTTGTCCACCAGCACGGCGCGCACGCCATCCTGGAAATCGTGCCGTTCGATCATGCGCGCGGCCAGGGCATATTCGCGGGCCATCTCGGCGGCAAAATCGGCTGGCGCGGTGGCGATCTGGCGCAGCGCCACCTTGGCGGTGGTGGGGCACTTGGCGGTCACCGCTTTCAGCTCCTTGCCCGCCCAGTCGGACGGATCGGCGGACAGGTCTTCGATGATGCCTTCCAGCGTTGCGGCCGAAAACAGGCGCTCGATCCGCCCGGCATTGCGCTCCAGCCGAGCGGGCGGTGGCGGGGTGGAAAGGTCGCGCAGGATTTCATCGGCAGCGCCGGGTTCCCTGGCGATGGCGTCCCTGGCTTCGGCCAGGTCGTCGCTGGCGAGGTAATGCGTGGCCAGGCCCGCCCACAGGCATTCCGCGCCATCCAGCCGCGCGCCAGTGAGCGCCAGGAACTTGCCGAGATGGCCGGGGAGGCGGGCGAGGTAGAACCCCGCGCCAACATCGGGAAACAGGCCGATGGCGCCTTCGGGCATGGCCAGAAGGGTGTTCTCGGTAGCCACGCGATAGCGGCACGGCAGCGCCAGCCCCACGCCGCCGCCCATCGTCACCCCGTCCATGAAGGCGATCACTGGCCGGGGAAAGGTATGGAGCAGGTGGTTGAGCCGGTATTCGGCATGGAAGAAGGCCCGGCCGGTCACGCCACCATCCTCCATCACGGAAGCGCGGACGGCCACCACATCGCCGCCTGCACAAAACCCGCGCGTGGCTTCGGCATGATCGAGGATCACCGCCTGCACGGACGGATCATCGCGCCATTCCAGCAGCGCGGCAGACAGCGCCTCGCACATGTCGAAGGTCAGCGCATGGATCGCGCGCGGGCGGTTGAGCGTGAGGCGGCCCACCGCGCCCGTCCTGCTGGCCAGCACTGGAGGTTGCGATGTGGGCAAGCTTATTGCCCCGCGCCCACGATGGCCTCGGCCTCGATCTCCACCTTGAAATTGGGTCCGGCCAGCGCACTGATCGCCACCAGTGTGCCCGCTGGCCGCGCATGGCCGCAGGCGGCGGTGAAGGCATTGGTCACCGCCATGGCATCGGCAATATCGGTCACGAACATGCGCACGCGCACGATATCGCCCGAATGGCCGCCCAGTTGCTGGATGTAATCGATGATCTGTTCAAAGCACCGCTCGGCCTGGCGGCCCGCATCGGGGCTGATCGATCCATCCGCCTCCACGCCGATGTTGCCCGCCACGATGATGCGGTCACCCACGCGGATGGCGCGGGTGAACTTGGCCTGTTCCTCGAACGCGCCCAGCGGCGGAATGCGTTGGCGGCCATCATTGGGTTCAGCCACAGGATATCCTCTCGATCACCATGTTGTCGTTATACGACACGGTAAGGCGGTCGGCGCGGAAGTCCATTGTTACGGCGGTGCGCGGCGGCACCCAGCGCAAGGTGCGCGCGCCGGTCAGCCGCAGCAGCGTGGCCCCCGCCTGGGCGCTGGCCGTATGCCCCACGTGCTCCTGCACGCCGCTGGCATCACATTCGCCCGCCAATTCACGCGACGGCGATTCGCCATCAGCCGGAACGGTGGCGCAGGCGCTCAACGCGGTTGCCAGGGCAACCATCAGGGCTGGAGTTCTCATCGCAAAAATTCCTTTCCTCTCGAACGTGCAGGATAGCCTGCCCTCTCGCAATGTCGATCAGGCGCTGGTAAGGACATAGTCAATAAGACAAGAGAGATGATGCCATGACCCTTACCGTAACCCCCATCCTGCCGCGCTTTGGCGCCGAATGTTCGGGCCTTGACCTGACCAAGCCGCTCGGTCCGCAGGACCTCGCCGACGTGATCAAGGCCATGGACACCTGGGGCGTGACCGTGTGGCGCAATACCGGAATGGACGATGCGCAGCACGTCGCCTTCAGTCGTAACTTCGGTTACCTCGAACGGGTTCCCGCGCGCGAGGGCATGAAGATGCGCCTGCCTTTCCGCGAGCTGTTCGATGCCTCCAACCTCAACGTGGAAGGCGAGATCACCAAGGACGAGGCGGCCATCTCCTATCGCAAGGGTGACCGGCTGTGGCACACCGACAGCGCCTTCATGGAAAAGCGTACCAGCTACTCGCTGCTGCTGGCGCACGAAGTGCCCAGGGAGGGCGGACAGACGTGGTTTGCCGATACGCGCAGCGCGTATGAAGACCTGCCGCAGGAGATGCAGGACAAGCTGGAAGGCCTGATCGGCATCAATTCATTGTGGTGGAGCCGCAAGCAGGCCGGCGCCGACATCGACGAGGCCGAGATTGACGAGCGGCCCAAGGCCGAGCATCCGCTGGTCCACGTGCACAAGGGTTCGGGCCGCAAGGCGCTGTTCATTGCCGCCCACACCATGGACATCAAGGGCATGGACCGGGCCGAAGGCCGCGCGCTGATCAGGCAACTGATCGATCACATCACCCAGCCGCAATACGTGTTCAGCGTCAGCTGGAACCCCGGCGACATGGTGATCTGGGACAACCTGTGTTCCATGCATCGCGGCGGCGAGTTCGATGCCGCAAACTTCAAGCGCGACATGCGCCGCACCACGGTGCGCGAAGGGACCGAGCCGCACCAGATGGAAACGGGCGATGATCCCTTCGCAAAGCTGTTCGAGCGCGCACCCAAGACGGTGGACATCAACGCCGCGCGCGTGGTGGGGCGTTAACCGGCGGAGCAGTCCTGCCCCCGGGAGGGACACCTAACTATCCGTTAGCGACGGCGACTGATGCGCTGTGCCATTCCCCGCAGCTGGTTGCAGCCAGCGGCGGAGGTTTGGGCAATGCGGGTGCACGGTTCCTGGATAATGCTGACGGCAATGGTCGGTCCGGCCATCCTGGGCAGCTCCGTCCCAACCAAGGCGGCCACCGCCCGCGCTCAGTGGGGCATCAGGCTGGTGATCGAGCCCGCCTGTGCCGATGATGCCCCCAAGCTGGTCGCGAGTGCCAAGGCGGCGATCTACCTGGCGAGCGATTTCCTGAAGCTGGCTCCGCAGACGTTGCGCGCCAACCATGATCGCGACACCGGTTACTGGCTGGTGGGGAGCGAGCAGGGCCCGGTCTTGCGGATCGCCAAGTGCACCGGCGTTGTCAGCCCGCCCGAAGCGCCATTACAAGACGCCGAAACGCAAGACGCCCAAACGCAAAACGCCCAGTCCCTTGCGGAACCGGGCGCTTCACAAGCGTCAGGCTGATCGGTTGGATCAGAAGATGCGGCAGGCGGTCTCGGCGGGAGCGGCCAGCAGCTCTTCCAGCTCGGCATCCAGCTTCAGCATGGTCAGCGATACGCCGGCCATTTCGATGGCCGTGCAATATTCGCCAACATAGTTGCGCGCCACGGTCAGGCCGGTTTCGGCAGCCAGCTTGGCGGCCTTGTTGTAGACCACGTACAGCTCTGCCGGCGGGGTGCCGCCCAGGCCGTTGACCATCAGGGCCACGCGGTCACCGCTGGAGAAGGGCAGGTCGGTCTGCACGGCGCTGTAGAGGATCTGGGTGATCTCGTCGGCGGGCTTGATCTTGGCGCGCTCGCGGCCCGGCTCGCCATGGATGCCCACGCCCACTTCCATCTCGTCATCGCCGATGTCGAAGATGGTGTCGCCCTTGGCGGGCGGGGTGCAGCTGGTCAGCGCCACGCCCATGGTGCGGACGTTGTTGTTCACCTTCTCGGCCACGGCATAGACCGCATCGAGATCGGCACCGGCTTCAGCAGCGGCACCGGCGGCCTTCATGACGAAGAAGTTGCCGGCCACGCCGCGGCGACCCACGGTGTAGAGGCTGTCCTGCACGGCCACGTCATCGTTGATGATGAACTGCTTCAGGCGGATGCCCTCGGCTTCGGCCAGTTCGCACGCCATGTCCCAGGCCATGCGATCGCCCTGGTAGTTGTTCACCAGCACCAGCACGCCCGCGTCAGTCGCGGCGGCCTTGATGGTTTCATAGCAGGCATCGACCGGCGGCGCGGCGAACACCGGGCCCTGGCAGGCGGCGGTCAGCATGCCGGGGCCAACGGCCATCACGTGCGCGGGTTCATGACCCGAACCCGAACCCTGCACGATGGCCACCTTGCTGGCATCGATGTGCTTGCGCTTGATCAGCTGGAATTCCAGATCGCCCACCAGCAGGTCGGCATTGGCGGCAAGCACGCCGGCCATGAATTCAGGCACGAAGTTGGCGGGATCGTTGACGAACTTCTTCATGGGATATTCCTCTCCAGGAAAGTGATGTGAATGTGTTTGCGGTGCAGCAGAATCAGCGGGCAAGCTCCGCAGCCTGCGGGGTGTAATCCACCCCATAGTGCTTGCACCAGTCGTAAAGGATGGTCGCCACGCCCACGATGCCCGGATCGGGGGTGTTGGCGCTGCGCTCACCCACCTGGCTGGCGCGGCCGCGATGGGCCACCAGGTTGCGGGTCTCGTCAATCGCCTCATCAGCCACCTTGGTGACGGCCAGCAGCACGGCCTTCAGGTCGCTGCCATCCATGCCTTGCAGCGTTTCGTGAATCGGGATCAGCGCATCCAGCAGCGTCTTGTCGCCGCGCACCGCGCCGCCGCGGGCCATGATGCCTTCCAGGGCGGAGCCGACCATGGCGGTCAGCGTGGCATAGTCCACTTCGGTCATGCCCTTGGAGGCCATGCCTGCGCGCATGAAGCCGGTGCCCCAGATCGGGCCGGACGAACCGCCAACGTGCTTGGAGCAGATCATGCAGATCTTCAGCAGCATGGCGCCCACTGCGGTCTTGTCGATCGTGGGCAGGTCAGCCTTGATCACCTTGAACCCGGTGGCCAGCGAAGTGCCGAAATCGCCGTCACCCGCCAGGCCATCAAGGTCGGAGAAATACTTCTCGTTGCGGATCACGGTATCGCAACAGACGTCGAGTGCCTGTTCAACGTCGGCAATGGTAAGCGTGGACATGTGTTCCTCTCCAGGATGCGTAAGTCAGGCCGCAGCCGCAGCGGCGGCGTTGAGCGCGTTCAGGTCTTCGATGGTGATCAGCACGGGATCATCGCCCAGTTCGGGGACAACCCTGGCCGCTTCGGCAAAGTCTTCCTCCACCGTATAGGTGCTGGTGGTGACCAGCGTGGGAATGCCCGCGCGGGTGGCTGCGAGCAGGCCGTTGCGGCTGTCCTCCACCACCATGCATTCGCTGGCGGGCAGGCCAAGCGTTTCCAGCGCCAGCAGGTAGATATCGGGCGCAGGCTTCTTCTTGGCCACCACGTCGCCCGCATGGACGAATTCGAAAGCGGCTTTGCGGTCAGCTCCGAACAGGTCGAGCACGGCGTCGATGAACTTGGGGTTGGACGTGGTGCACACGCCCAGCCGCACGCCGTTGGCGATGGCTTCATCGATGATCCGCAGCACGCCGGGGCGCACCGGCAGGTCGGCCACGATGTCGCTGGTCAGGCGGGTCTTTTCCTTGTGCAGCGCCAGGATCAGGTCCTGCTGCCCGCCGAACTTGGCGACCTGTTCCTCAGGCCAGCCGAATTCGTCGAAATAGACCGTCATGCGTTCCTTGCCGCCGGCGGTCAACAGCAAGCGGGCGTAAAGCTCGACGCTCCATTCCGCGTCGATGCCGAATTCCTTGAACGCCAGGTTGAAACCCACCCGGTGCGCGTCCCGCTCGGTATCCACCAGCACGCCGTCGCAATCGAAAATCAGGGCCTTGATCATTTGTCCCGTCACTTTCGCTCAGGCCGCAACGGACTGGCTGGCGAGGAACTTGGCGCCCTGGCCGCTGCCGCCAAACTTCTCGATGAAGCCGGCGAACATCGCCTTGCACGCCTGGTACTGGGCATCGCCCACACGCAGCGGCTCGAAGTCCTTCGGATTGGCCAGGTGGTAATCCACGAAGCTCTGCACCCACACGTGCTTGAGGTTGGTCGAAATGTTGATCTTGGCCGCACCGCGGGCAATCGCGGCGGCGAAGGTTTCGTCCGACAAGCCAGTGCCGCCGTGCAGCGCCATCGGCGTCCTGGTCAGGCTGTTGATCGCGGCGATACGGTCAAAATCCACCTTCGGTTCGCCGTGGTAGAAGCCGTGCGCGGTGCCGACGGCGCAAGCGAAGGCCGAAAGGTCCAGCGCGTCGCAGAAGCGCTTCGCGTCTTCCGGATCGGTCAGCACGCTGTCGTCCTCGTCCACCACCATGTCGTCTTCCACGCCCATGATCTGGCCCAGCTCGGCTTCCATGCCCACGCCGTACTTCTCGGCGATTTCGCGCACCTGCAGCGACTTGGCGAGGTTCTCCTCGAACGGAAACTCGCTCGCGTCGATCATGATCGAGGTCCAGCCGGCCTTGGCGCATTCCTCGATCATCGCGATGTCGTGGCAATGGTCCAGGTGCAGCACCACGGGCACGGGCGAATCTTCGGCCACCGTGCGCACCCAGGAGACGATCTCCTTGTGGCTGAAATACTTGATCGTCTTGCTGCTGGTCTGGCAGATCACCGGGGCGCCCAGGCCCTCGGCGGCCTTCACCATGGCCTTGGTGGTGTTGTAATCCACCAGGTTGAAAGCGGCGACGGCGTAATGGTTGTCCATTGCGTGGCGCAGCAGCGGCTTCATGTTGACCAGCGGCATGTCTAAGCTCCTTTGGATCCGAAAAAGGGCCAGCCCTAGCTCCCCAGCTGATAGGCCCTTCGACTCGGCTCCATAACCAGACTCGCGCCTAGCTGCTACCCGTCAATTCGGGGGAACCGCGCAATATGCAGCGATTGATACAAAGTGTGACAGACACCGGCTGGCCTTAGCGGCCAGCATCCCGGTCTTGGACCCTCATCATTTCGAACAGGCTGGGGCCCTTGACGCGATATCGGCCGCGAAGCGCTGGAATGGCGGCAAGGCGATGGAAGTGCCCTCGGCGCATTACGCGGCATATCGTATCCTGCAGGAGGTGATGGACGCCGAGCGCGCGCAAAGGACTTTGTCCTGACAAGCTGCTGATGCAGCGATCAGACGTTCTTGTGTTGACCGGCGGCAGATAGTTATGGCAATCGCCCGCCCGCAAAGCGGATCGCAAGCTCGGCAATGGGCGTGCGGGTGTAGCTCAATGGTAGAGCAGCAGCTTCCCAAGCCTACAGGTTTGTTGAAAACAAACGATAACTAGGCAAAATTCCATCCAACTTAGAGTAAGTCTGGCCGAAAAGTTGGAAGGCTTAGCTCGGCCATTTTGATGTCTGCTTTCACGCTTTGGCGACCCAAAGCCGCCATTCAGCTAACGACCCCATTGCGGACATTGACCGCAACCAAACTGTGTTCTCTATCGTTAGGTATGCGAACGCCGCGAAGCCTGACCGGACAATCCTTGTTAGCGTCTGTCATTGCGGCCTACGTTGGCGTACTTGCATCGCTAGTGGTTAGCTTGATCTGGCGGGTTCAAACTGGTGCGGATGCCCGAATATGCCCTCCGGAATCTCAGAGCTTGCGCGATTGGTGCAGCATCGGTGAACTATCGCTCGCCCTCTTTCTAAACTTGTTTTGGGCGCTTTTTGGCGTTCCATTCGCGCTGGTTCTCACGGCACCTTGCGCTTGGGGGTTGGGCCGATTTGCGCCTAGACTAGAACGTCAATTTGAAAGCCGTGAACTAGCCGCAATACAATACGGCTTGGCAGCGATCATCGGCATGATTGCTGGGCTCCTCCTCCAGGTCGTCGTTGCTGGTCTACTCTCTGCACTTTCGGGAGTTTGGATCTTTAGGCGAGTTAGATACGCATTAAAGCTCTAGCTAATCGGCTCGATCTGCCTGACTGCGTATGTCCGCTTGCCACCCTCATTTCGGACCTATGGGCAGTCCAGGGTAAATCCTGAAAGCTGCCAGTCGGATGACATCAAGCTTCTGTCAGCCTACAAAGCTGATGACGCGGCAGGGAAAAAATGTTTGTTCTGAATAAGTTGTGGGATGCCTTCCAACCATCGGAAAAGTTGGAAGGCTTCGGGTGGGCATAAAAACCAACCACTTAAGCGTTCTAAGCTGATGACGAGGGCCAGTTATCGATATGATTTTATGGGCTAGTTTATCGTCATTCCAACTTTCTCCGATTCTGGGTTGAAAGTTGGAAGGATTTGGCCGATATCTGTAGCGACTTGACGAAAAACATATGCTTTTCAACAGGTTGCGGGTGTAGCTCAATGGTAGAGCAGCAGCTTCCCAAGCTGAATACGAGGGTTCGATTCCCTTCACCCGCTCCAGCCGTTCGGCTAGGCCGTCCACCATGTCCGGTTTCTTCCTTGCCCTGATGGCCTGCCTTGCCGTGTTGCTGCCCGGGCGCGAATGCGTGCGGGTGGCGCAACTGGCGGCGCGGCTGGGCGCGGGGACGGGGTTGCTGGCGGCCTTGGCGGTCAGCGCCGTGGCCTCATCTGCGATCGCAGCCTGGGCGGGTACGCTGCTCGCCCCGGCGATGCCCGGTCCGGCCAGGCAGATGCTGGTGGCGTTGGCGCTGGTGCTGGGCGCGGCTGAACTGGCGTGGCGCGCAGCTCCGCGCCCGCCGGCAGAACCGACCCATTCGGCCGGGGCCATGCTGGTGGTGCTGCTGGCCAGCCAGTTGACCGATGGCGCGCGCCTGCTGGTCTTCGCGCTGGCGATTGCGACAGCCGCGCCGGTCACCGTGGCGCTGGGCGGGACGCTGGCGAGCGTGGTGGCCCTGACGGCTGCCGCGTTGGCCGGGTCACACTGGCCCGACGCCGCCCGCCTGCGCCCGTTAAGCTGGATCGTCGCGGCGGTACTGGCGGTGTTCGGGGTGGTCACGGGGATGATGGCGCGCGGCCTGTTCGGCTGATCGAGCGGTTCGATAAGTGCGCGCAGGTTATTGCGCGAAACTTGTCATCCATCCGGTGCGTTGGGTGCCTATATTCCTAAGCAACACCTCCCAAGCATCACCAAGGGGAAACAAGATGGCCGCCAAGGGCGACAATTCAAAAGCCAACCTGATCACCGGCCTCAACGGGCTGCTGGCCGATCACGTGGCGCTGTATTTCAAGACCAAGAACTTCCACTGGCACGTGACCGGCCCTGACTTTCGTGACCTGCACCTGCTGTTCGACGAGCAGGCGACCGCGATCTATGGCCAGATCGACGTGATTGCCTAGCGGGTCCGCAAGAACGGCGCCGCCACGCTGACCTCGCTGGGCACCATTGCCAAGGCATCCAGCATCAAGGACCAGGACTCCAGCGAGCTGAAACCCAGGCAGATGATCGCCGAACTGCGTGACGACAACGCCATGCTGATCGATCGCTTGCGCGCACTGAAGGACGTGGCCGACGAAGCGGGCGACAATGCCACCGACAGCCTGATCGACGACTGGACCGACATGGCCGAACTGCGGGTGTGGTTCCTCAGCAACCTACTCGCCTAGTCCGCGTCCCGACACTGGCCGCCCTGGCCCTAAAGCAAAGACCGCCCGAGCCCTCGCGTTTCGGCAGTCTTTGCTTTAGGGCCGGACTGATGCACCCCATTACAACCGTCGAGGACGCGACCAGCGCCGACATCGCCCCGTGGCTGGAACAACGCCTGCAAGCTTCGCTGGCCGCGACCGACGGGGAGATCGCCATCACCCTGCCCGGCGGTTCCACCCCGTTCCCTATTCTGGAGGCGATGACGGCAGACGCGGTGGACTGGTCGCGCATCGCGGTGTGGCCGGGTGATGACAGGATCGTGCCCGAGGATCACCCCGCCAGCAATGTTGGCCGCATCCGCGCCTTGCTGGAACCATTGGGCGCGAGGATTATCCCGCTGACCGAGGACGCGGTGCCGCCGCACTTTGCGTTGACGTGGCTGGGCATGGGGGCCGATGGCCACGTGGCCAGCCTGTTTCCCAATGTTCGCCCGCGCGCCGACGACAAGCGGAAGGTGCGCCGCATCACGCCCGATCCGTTGCCGCCCGAAGCGCCGTTTGATCGCCTGAGCCTGACCATCCCGGCGCTGGTCGATTGCGACCAGCTGCTGTTCGTGATCCGCGGCGAGAGAAAGCGTGCGCTGTTCGAGGCGGGCGGGCGGCGCGAGCATGACTTGCCGGTGGCGCACCTGCTGGCGGCGGCGACCTGTCCAATCACCTGTTTTACCTGAGTGACATGCTTCACCTGATCGCCCGCGTTCTTCCGGCCCCGCTGCACCGGCTGGGCTATCGCGTGGCCTTCCGCCTGCGCAAGGCATGGTTGGGGCTGACCGGCCAGACGATCCATGGCTGCACGATGATCGCCCGCGATGCCGCTGGCCGCGTGCTTCTGGTGCGCCATTCGTATGGCAGCTCGCATTGGTCCTTCCCCGGCGGCGGGATGAACAAGGGCGAGGATCCGCTGGCGGCCGCCTTGCGCGAATTTACCGAGGAGCTGGGCTGCACGGTCAGCGATCCGCGCCAGCTGGGCACGCTGGGCGAGGCCTATCACGGCGCGCACAACGTGGCGCACGTGTTCACCGGCCTGATCGCGGGCGAGCCACGGCCCGACACGCGCGAGCTGGTGGATGCGCGGTTCTTCGCGCTGGATGACCTGCCGCCGGATACCTCGCGTTCGGTATTCCCGCGGCTGGCGCTGTTACAGCAAGGATAGCTGCGCGTCGTCGCGCGGCGGATCGGGCGGGCCGGGTGCGCGCTCGTTCGCCAGGTTGGCCAGCGTCAGCCCCATCAGCCGGATCGGCTGGGCCAGTGGTAGCTCGGCTTCCAGCAATTCACGAGCGAGGCGGGCGAAGGTCTGCCGGTCGGCCACCGGCTGGGCCTGGCTGCGGCTGCGGGTGGCGATCTGGAAGTCGGTGTATTTCAGCTTCAGCACCACGGTGCGGCCTTTTGCCTCCTTCTCGGCCACGCGGTCCCACACCATGGCGATGATCCGCTCCAGCGTGTCGCGCAGCTCCTCGGCGTCGGACTGGTCGGTGGCGAAGGTCCGCTCGCCGCCGATCGACTTGGCGGCGCGGTTGGCTTTCACGCTGCGCAAGTCGATCCCCCGCGCCGCGCGGTAGAGGTATTCCGCAAAGCTGCCGAAATGCTGTTGCAGGAAAGCGAGATCCTTGGCCGCCAGGTCCGCCCCGGTGGCAATGCCCAGCCTGGCCATCTTCTCCGCCCCGCGCGGACCCACGCCGTGGAACCGCCGCATCGGCAACCCGGCGACGAACTGCGCGCCTTGTCCCGGACGGATAACGCACAGGCCGTCGGGCTTGTTCTGGTCGCTGGCCAGCTTGGCGAGGAACTTGTTGTAGCTGACCCCGGCGCTGGCGGTGAGGCCGGTCTCCTGCCTGATCGCCGCGCGGATCAGCTGGGCGATGCGGGTGGCGCTGCCGATGCCTTTCAGGTCCGCTGTCACATCCAGATAGGCTTCGTCCAGGCTAAGCGGTTCGACATGCGGGGTATAGCGGCGGAAGATGGCGCGGATCTGGCCGGAAACCTCCTTGTACGCCTCGAACCGGGGCTTCACGAACAGCAGGTCCGGGCACAGGCGGCTGGCGGTGACCGATGGCATGGCGCTTTTCACGCCGAACACGCGCGCCTCGTAACTGGCGGCGGCCACCACCCCGCGGCCGCCCGCGCCGCCCACGGCCACCGGCTTGCCGCGCAGGTCCGGGTTGTCGCGCTGCTCCACGCTGGCGAAGAAGGCGTCCATATCGACATGGATGATCTTGCGCAGGCCCAGTGCCCCATCCGGCGCCCCATCCGGCGCTTCATCGTCATCATCAGAGTCGATTGCGGGCATTGGAGGACTTTAGGGCACTTTCCCCCGGGCACGCCATTGTCTAAGCGCCGGAGATGGCCAAAACCGCTCCCCCCGCCGAGTCTGCGACCAAGCTGCCGATGGGTAAGCGCGAGTTGATTGTCCTGCTAGCCTTGCTGATGAGCCTGAATGGCCTGGCGATTGACGCCATCCTGCCCGCGCTGGACGACATGGCCCACGAACTGGGCGTGCTGGATGGCAACCGGCGGCAACTGGTGGTGGCGGTCTATTCGATCGCCATGGGCGTGG
>JAZKFK010000378.1:0-2475 GCA_040386475.1 Pseudomonadota bacterium
CCTGATGGGCAACGCCATCCGCGGCGGCGAAAACACCGCCAAGATGCGCCAGAACTTGGCCTATGCCTATGCCGTGGCCGGGCGCTGGCGCGAAGCCCGCCTGATGGCGGCGCAAGACGTGCCCGCCGACCAGCTTGGCGCGCGCATTGCCCAATGGGCCGAGATGGCCAGCCCGGACGCTTACGAATTGCGTATCGCCCGCCTGCTGGGCGTGCCCGCCGGCGTGCGCGACATCGGCCAGCCGACCGCGCTGGCCTTGGCCAACACGCCGGGCCTCGAACAGCTGGCCGCTGAGGCCAGCGGCTATGTCGCTACTGCACCACAGGTTGCCCGCGCCGTTGCGGAAGGCCGCATGGCCGTGCCGGCTTCGGCCAGCGAGCTGCCCGCGGTGGGTCGCCCCGCCCCGGCAGTGAACGTGGCCGCTGCCGATGCCGTGGCCGCCAGCCAGCCGGCCGATTTTGCCACAGCCTTTGCTACCGATGCGCCCAGCGGCGGATCGCTGGCGCAAGTGACACAGGACGCGATTCGCTTCCTGAATGCGCCGGTGGTGCAGGCGATGCCGGTCCGTTACGGCGCCGCTCCTGATACCGCCACTGCCGAAACTCCGGCCGCTCCTGCGCGCGCCGCGCGCGCAGCGGCCAGTACCGGCGCTCGCCAGGTTGCCGCCCGCGCCATTGCGCCACGTGGTGAAACTGCCTCGCCGGTCGCGGCCCTAGCCATGGCCGATGGCACGCACCTGGTGCAGCTGGGCAGCTTTTCCAGCGAACAGGGCGCCCGCCGCGCCTGGGGCATCTACGTCAGCCGTTATCCCGAACTGGCAGGCCACGACATGGTGATCACCGAAGCGATGGTGCGCGGCAAGCGCTACTTCCGCGTCTCGGCCGCCGGGTTCGACCGGGCCAACAGCCGCTCGATGTGCAGCCAGGTCGCCACGCGCGGCGGCGATGGCTGCATCAGCTGGGCCGCCAACTCGCCGCTGCCGGGCGCGCTGCCCAGCCGCCGCGAAGATGGCGTGCGCCTGGCGCGCCGCGACTGAGGTTTACCCGGTCCCTTATGGACGCGCGGCCCGCCCGAAACGGCGGGCCGTTTGCATTATGACCTAGACGGCGATTGCCGCCCCGCCCTTCCACAGCGCGGTCACCCGGCCTTGCACAGGCTGGCGATCAAACGGCGTGTTGCCTGCCTGCGCTTCCATCTTGCGCGCATCGACCAGCCACGGCTTTTCGGGATCGACCAGGGCCACGTCGGCCTCCATCGCTATCGCCAGCACACCGGCAGACACGCCCAGCAGTCGCGCAGGAGCACCCGCCATCAGGTCAAACGCGCGGGGCATGTCGATCACCCCGTCACGCACCAGGCTGAGGACCATCGGCAGCAGCGTTTCTGCCCCCGCCATGCCCGGCGCAGCATCGGCGAACGGCAGACGCTTGTCTTCCGGACCGCGCGGATCGTGGCCGCTGGCGATCACGTCAATCGTGCCGTCGGCGATGGCCGCGATCACCGCGTGCCGGTCATCCTCGCTGCGCAACGGCGGCGAGAGGCGGGCAAAAGTGCGGAAACCGCCCAGCGCCAGGTCACTCAGCATGAAATGCGCCGGGGTCGCCCCCGCTGTCACCGGCAACCCGCGTGCCTTGGCACTGCGTACCAGGTCCAGCGCGGCGCGTGTGGTCACTTGCCGCAAGTGCAGCCGTGCGCCCGCCAGCTCGGCCAGCGCGATATCGCGTGCCACCGCCAGAGCCTCGGCCTCGGCGGGAGCAGCAGACAGGCCCAGCCGCGTGGCCATCTCGCCCGCCGTGGCCACCGCCTTGCCCGACAATCCGGCATCCTCGGCGTGCGTCACTACCACCATGTCCAGCATGGCGGCATATTGTAGCAGTCGCAGCATCACGCCCGAATCGGCGATCCAGCTGCGTCCGGTAGCCACCGCCCGCGCGCCCGCATCGCGCATCATGGCAAGCTCGGCCAGTTGCTCGCCCGCCAGACCGACCGTCGCCGCCGCCAGCGGATGGACCCAGAAATCCGGCTTGCCGCTGCTGGCCGCAAACCGGACCCGCGCCGGATGGTCCAGCGTGGGGTTCTGGTCGGGCATCAGCCCGGCGCGGGTAATGCCGCCAAAGTGGAACGCCGGCTTGTCGATCGCGAACACGCCGAAATCGACCAGGCCCGGCGCCACCAGCTGGCCGCGCGCATCTATCACCTCGTCACCCGTCACCGGACCTTGGTCCAGTGCGGCGATGAACCCGTTCACCAGTCGCACGGTGCCCTGCACCAGCCCGCCAGGCGTAACCAGTGTGCCGCCGGTTATGGCGATGGGGCGCCGCTGCTTCATACCCATTCTCCATCGGCCCAGCCACTCGCACCGCGACCCTTGCGGGTCAGCACGTCGAGGCAGGCCATGCGGATCGCCACGCCCATTTCCACCTGTTGGGTGATGATCGAGCGGCCGGGCATGTCGGCCACGTCGCTGTCGATCTC
>JAZKFK010000379.1:0-5975 GCA_040386475.1 Pseudomonadota bacterium
GTGCAGAAGCCGCACTGGATCGCCTGTTCGGCCACCAGCGCCTGCTGCACCGGATGGCTGCGATCGGCCGATAGCCCCTCGATAGTGGTGATGAAGCGCCCCTCGGCCTCGCCCAGTGTGACAAGGCAGCTACGCAGCGCCTCGCCATCCACCAGCACCATGCACGCGCCGCAATCACCCACCCCGCAGCCATATTTGGTGCCGGTCAGGTTGGCGGCATCGCGCAGTGCCCACAGCAGCGGGGTCTGCGGGTCCATGTCGAAATGGACCGGCCGTTCGTTCACGGTCATGCTGGTCATGTGGTGCGGCTATCCTGCGATCCGTTGGCCCGAAATCAGTTGCGCCACGAGGGATCGATGGAGTCGATCTTGCGCGTCCAGGCTTCGAAATCCAGCTTGCCGAAATCGTCGGTCAACTGCAGGTCGCGGTCACGCTGGTGCACGGCGATCACCTCGTCCGGCACTACGATCGGCGCGCCCAGGCTGGCGGTCTTGACCTGGATCTCGCAGGCGCGCTGGAACATGTAATAGAGGAAGAACATCTCGGGCAGGGTGCGCCCCATCACCACCGGGCCGTGATTTTTCAGCATCAGGATCTGGTGATTGCCGGCATTGCGCACCAGCCGCTCACCCTCTTCCGCGCGCACGGTAATGCCCTCGAAATCGTGGTAGCCGATGGCGCCGACGAAGAAGCACGAATAGAAGTTGGTTGGCTGCAGGCCGCCCTCGGTGGCGCACACCGCCATCGTATCGGGCGTGTGGGTGTGGACGATGGCATGGGCGTGCGGCAAGTGCTTGTGGAACACCGAATGCTGCGTGAAGCCGGCCAGGTTCACCGGATAGGGGCTGTCGCCCACCTTGTTGCCATCACCATCGATCTTGATCAGGTTGCTGGCAGTCACTTCCTCCCACAGCAGGCCATAGGGGTTGATCAGGAAGGCATTATCCTCGCCCGGCACGCGCACGGTAATGTGGTTGTAGATGCTTTCGCACCAGCCATGATGGGCAAAGATGCGATAGGCGGCGGCCAGATCAAGCCGCGCCTGCCATTCCTCTGCCGAGCAATCGATCACTGGTGGTTTCAACTGGGTGGCCATGTCCGTCTCCCGGGAGGCAATGTTCTGTTGCCATCGCTTGTAGGACCAGACGGCGGCCAAGCCAATGGCTCACCAATCAGATTGACTTTGTCGCGCGGATTGTCGAGCCATGCGGGAAAGCGCGCCGGTGAACGGCGCCGATAGCGACGAGAGTGGGGAGGATTCGGGTGATCAAGCAGCTGGGCTTCGGCCAGCCGTTCGGCGGCATTGCGCAAACGGCCTATATCGTGCCGGACTTGGCTGCGGCTATCGATCACTGGACGCGGAACCTTGGCGCCGGTCCGTTCTATGTGCTGCCCCACCTGCTCGCCCCCGGCCAGACCTATCGCGGGGCCGAAAGCCGCGCCGACGTGACGCTGGCAATGGGCTTTACCGGCCACATGATGATCGAACTGATCCAGCCGCTGGACGATCACCCCAGCGTGTACCGCGAAACCATCGAGCAGCGCGGCTTTGGCTACCACCATGTCGGCATTGCGTTTGACGACGTTGACGCCGCCGTGCGCGATTACGCTGCGCGCGGCTGGCACGAAGCCTATCGCGCAGGCGTGCCCACCGGGGGCGAGGTGGTTTATCTCGACAACGGCAGCGGCGCGGCCGAAGGTTTCATCGAACTGCTGCCGGTGACCGCCGGCATGGACGCCACTTTCACCCGTTTCTGGGAAGCTGCCTGCAATTGGGATGGCAGCGACCCGGTGCGGCCCTTCATGTAGGATCAGCAACACCATGGTTCATGCAAACATCGCCGGGGCAGCCCGGGGCAACTGGCTGAAGAATTCGCCGGGATACCAGTTCCTGCTGGTGTTCCTGCTCAGCCTCAACTTCGGCATCGTGTTCTTTGACCGGCAGGCGCTCAACGCGCTGATGCCGTTCGTGCAGCCGGAACTGGGCCTGTCGCAAACGCAGATCGGCCTGCTGGCCGGCGGCCTCAGCTTCAGCTGGGCGATCGCGGCGTTCTTCGTGGGCAAGCTGTCGGACAGCCTGGGCAAGCGCAAGGTGCTGCTGATCCTGGCGACGGTCGCATTTTCGCTGTGTTCGTTCCTGTCAGGGCTGGCCACCAGCTTCCTGTTCCTGTTCGCCGCGCGGCTGCTGATGGGCGCAGCGGAAGGCGGCGTGATGCCGATCAGTCACGCGATGGTCGCAAGCGAAGTCGATCCCAAGCGGCGTGGCCTGGCGCAGGGCGTGGCGCAGAACCTGGGCTCAAACCTGCTCGGCAGCTTCCTTGCTCCCGTGGTGCTGGTGGCTTTTGCCACCGCCTTCAGCTGGCGCGAGGCATTTTACCTCGCCGCTGTTCCCGGACTGCTGAGCGCCGGCCTGATCTGGTTCCTGCTGAAGGAACCCGAGCCGATGGAAGCTGCCACACTGGAAGAAGGCGCGGTGGCCGAAGCCGATATCACCATCGGTCAAGCCCTGAAGAACCGCAACATGTTCATCTGCGTAGTCGTGGGCGTGCTGATGGTGGCGCACTTCGTCACCACCTGGGCCTTCATGCCGCTGTACCTTACCGAGGTGAAGGGCCTCGATCCCACCACGATGAGCTGGCTGATGGGCACGCTGGGTATTGCCGCGGCGATCTACAGCTTCTCCATCGCCGGCCTGTCCGACATCATCGGCCGCAAGCCGGTGATGGTGGCGCTGCCGTTCCTGTCCGTGCTCGGCCCGCTGGGGGCGATGTATGTCGATGGCTCCATCGCGCTGCTCGCGGTGGTGTTCTTTGTCGGCTGGGCGGTGAACGGCGTGTTCCCGATCTTCATGGCCACTATCCCTTCTGAAACCTTCAGCCAGCGCCACCATGCCACCGTGCTGGGCCTGGCGATGGGCAGCTGCGAAGTGCTGGGCGGCGTGTTCGGCCCGCCGATCGGCGGCATGCTGAACGACGCTTTCGGCATGGAAACCTTCCTGTGGATGCTGATCGTGCTGGGCGTGGTCAGCGGCTTTGTGGCGCTGGGCCTCAAGGAAACCGCCCCCGCCGTTCTGGCGCGGCGCGGGCAGGTAAATCCTGCCGCTTGACGATAGAGCCGGGCGCGGCATAACTTCCGAGCCCGGAGCACCTTTTCCCGCCATGACCGCCATCAAGCAATTCACCACGCTGGATGTCTCCCCTGCGGAGCGGGCGCGGTACTGGAATGCGATGGCGGACCTGCGGTACAAGGGCAGCACGGTGGATGCCGCCTATGCCGGGGATTTCACCGGCCAGATGTGGTCATGGAACCTGGGACCGCTGGCCATGCTGCGCCCGCGCACCCATGCCTGCCGCGTTACCCGCACGCCGATCCCCCGTGACGAGGAACACCTGATCCTGCACCTGCAATGCCGCGGCATCGGCCGTTATGCGCAAGGCGGGGCAGCCACGCGGCTGGAGCCGGGCGATGCCGTGCTGTGCACTACTGCCGCGCCTTATGTGATCGAACTGACCCGCCACGAGACCATGGTGGTGGAGTTTCCCCGCGCGGCCCTGGAACAGCGCATCGGCCCGCTGGCCGGACGGCTGGTTTCGCGCCTGCCCGGCACATCGCCCAGCCTGCGGATCTTCCACGATTTCCTGCTCTCGCTGTGGCAGCAGGGCTATCGCGAGGAACACCATGAAGGCTGGGAGGAGGAGATCGCGCAGGTCTTTTTCGATCTCCTCGCCATGGCCCTGCGCGGTGCGGATTTCGATCATGAACGGCGGATCGCGCCGGCGCTGGCGCACAAGGTGCAGGCGATTGTCGAAGCCCGCTTGCAGGACCCGCAGTTCTCGGTGGTCCACATTGCCCGCGAGTGTGGCTTGTCGGTGCGGGCCGTGCAGAAGATGTTTGCGGCGATGGGCACCACGCCCGGCGCCCATATCCAGGAAAAGCGGCTGGTCCGCGCGGGCGAAAAGCTGCTCGCCTATCCCGAAGCCACGATTACCCAGATCGCCTTTGACCACGGCTTCAACGACAGCGCCTATTTCACTCGCTGCTTCCGTCGCCGCAACGGCATGACCCCGCGCGAGTATCGCCTGCGCCATTGATTGACCGAAAGCGGCCATGCGCTCCCGTCCGGTCCGGGTTCGTCTGTGTCCTAGCGCAGCACAGCGCCATCCTCTATCGTGACTGCTTGACCGGGCCGCCAAGAGCCCAGGCAGATTCTGTCAGAGGAGCCGCACATGCCCGAAGCCCCCACTACCGAGCCCTGGGCCGGTACCGCGCCCGTCCCGCATTCGCTGCGCCCCGGCGCCCAGCCCGAATCTTACATGGCCAAGATTGCCGAGGGCGATGAACGCCTGTGGGTCCCGATCGTGGAGGATGTGTTCTCCAAGCCCGTATGGATCAGCCCCACGCTGAACATGTGGGCCGATGTGCTGATGGCCAAGAAGCCCTGCATCGTGAACCGGCATTACCATCCCAAGCCGATCTGGGCCTACACCATCAGCGGCAAGTGGGCCTATCTGGAGCACGAGTGGACCGCCACGGCAGGCGATTTCATTTACGAATCCCCGGGCGAAAGCCACACTCTGGTCGCTTACGAGCACCCTGACCCGATGAAGGTATTTTTTGTCGTGTCAGGCCCGCTAATGTGGCTGGACGAGCACGGCAATTCGGTGGGCCATTACGACGTGTTTGATTACATGAAGGCGGCCCGCGAGCATTACGAGAAGGTCGGCCTTGGCGCCGGCTATGTCGATACATTGATCCGGTAAGGGAGAACTACCGATGGCTACCATGACTGCACCGCCCAGCGACCGGGCCGAAATCGTCGATATCAAGTACCCCTATGCCGATCTGGTGCGGCGCACTTCACCCGGCGGCCGCTATATCGACACGCCCAGCGACGAGGAGAGCCCGTGGGTTCCCTTCGGTGACAATGCCGCGATCAAGCACGTGGCCTTCGATGTGCGCACCAACACCTTCTCCAACATCCTGTGGGTGAAAAGCCCCGGCGTGATCGGCACGCACTTCCACCGCGGCACCATCCTGATGGTCTGCCTGACCGGCAGTGTGCGCTATCTGGAGTACGATTGGGTGGCCACCCCGCACGGCGTGATCCTGGAGACGCCGGGTGAAAGCCACACGCTGGTCACCGACCATCCCGAAGGCTGCAAGCTGTTCGGCTGGATGCAGGGCCCGATCGATTTCTTCGACAGCGACGGCAAGTACGTCGATACCACGGACGTGTTCTGGTTCATGAACCACTACGAGACCTACTGTCGCGAGAACAACCTGCCGATCAACCCGAAGCTGTATCTGTAAGGACACCGGCACCATGGCCACGCAGGAAGCAAGCAAGGTGGGCGGCATCAAGGCGCCCCCCAGCGGCGCCGACAAGATCGTAGCGGTGCCCGAAGTGCACAGCGCGATGCTGGACAAATACTGCATCGCCGGCACTTATGTCGGCGCATCCGAAGCGGAAAGCCCGTGGGTGCCTTTCGGTGACAATGCAGCGATCCGCCACCTGGCGTTCGACGTCCGCAACAACGTCTACGCCAACATCCTGTGGATCAAGTCGCCCGGCGTGATCGGCACGCACAAGCACCGCGGCATGGTGTGGGCGATCGGCATGGAAGGCACCTTCCGCTACCTGGAATATGACTGGGTGTGCGGCCCGGGCGAATTCATCACCGAATTCCCCGGCCATGCGCACACGCTGGTAACCGATGAGCCCAATGGCATGAAGGCATTCTTCTGGATGCAGGGCGCCAACGAGTTCTACGACGACCAGGGCAACTTCGTCGAAACGCTCGACGTGTGGTGGTTCATCTCGCACTACGAGAATTACTGCCGCGAGCACGGCCTGGAAATCAACCGCCAGCTCTACCTCTAATTCGGCGATGGAGGAGGGAGAGGCCTTCATCGACGCGGTCGGCGGTCTCCATCCGCGCAACGCCTGGTACGTTGCCGGATGGGACCGCGACTTG
>JAZKFK010000380.1:0-2771 GCA_040386475.1 Pseudomonadota bacterium
GGCGTCTTCCAGCACCAGCGTCTCGTCCACCGGGGTGAACACCAGCGGGTGCGGATTGCGCGCGAGGGGATCGGGATAGTGGGTGGCGGGCCGCTCCACCATGTCGCGGATAATGCCCTCGTTGCCGCGATGCGAGATAACCTCAAGTCCACGTGAGATTGCGGCGCGGAGGCCGCCGGTGTGGTCAAAATGGTGGTGACTGACGATCACCGCCGCCACCTGCTTGCCGGGCACAAGGGCGTTGGCGGCATCGATCCGCGCCAGCGTTTGCGCCTCGCCGCCATAGGCTTCGAACATCACCAGCTTGTCTGCAAATTCGATGATCGGCCCGCCCGCGCCATTGACGCGCACATCCCACACTCCGGGGGCAAGCGCGGTGACTTGCGCCTGCGCTGGCGGGCCGGGACGTGCAAGGATCGGTTCCGGAAACGCCGGCAACCGGTCCGCCGCCACGTTCACGCGGTAGGAATCCACCTGGAACATCAGGTTGGTGGTGCCGCGCCAGTCGAGCGTCTGCAGCAGGCCCATCGGCAGGCGCACGCCTTCGAACGGGAGATAGCCCGAGAACCACGCCGTGGTGGTCAGGTCACCCAGGTTGGTGTGCGGGCTGGTCCAGCGGGTGAAGCGCGGCAGGTGAGTGGCGGGGTCGAGCCCGATCCACGCCGGGCTTGCTGCACCCGGTATGGTGAAGGCGACCACGGCCAGTCCGTCCTCTTGCGTCACGGCGCCCAGCGACGTTGCCGGATCGAGCGCGGCGAGCAGTGCGGGCAGCGGATGGTCAAGCAGGCGCTCGCCCTCCTGGCGGGTCGCGACGCGATCAAAGTTCATTCCGAACAGCCCGGCGAAGGGGAATTCCTGTCCCCAGCGTTCCTGATTGACAGCCACGCCGCGTTGCAGATCGAAAGTGCGCTGCACATCGGTCAGCGCCTGCCACTTCATCGGCGCCATCGGATCGCCGGTGATGTTGCCGCCGCCCTGATAATAGGCCCGCTGGCCGAAGCCGGTGTAGACCACATTATCGAGGCTGCGCAGTTTCTCCAGCCCGCCCATCGCCTCGGCCGCCTGTTCCAGCAGCGCGCGGGCATTGTCCTGCGCCCAGGCGGCGGCGGGAGTGAGAAAGGCCAGCAGGGCCAGCAAGGCGACGATGATCCTTCGGCCCATGGCCAATCCTCCCATTCAATTCTTATGGGCAGGAATGGACCAGCAAGTGACCCGCGATGCAACCGTCTTGAAGCTACCCGCTGCGCCGCATCGTGCTGCGGGCGATCTTGACCATCAGCGGGATCATGCCCGAATGGTTGGCACCGTGGAACGTCTCGTCCGGTGCGAACTTAGCCGCCAGCCGCTTATGCGCCTCACCCAGCGAGTGATAGGGCAGGCTGGGCAGCAGGTGATGCGTGGCGTGATAGCGCAGGCCGACGGGGGCCCAGATACCGCCGATCACCGTGGGGACGTTGACCGAATCGAGGTATTGCGCGGTCACCGACAGACGCTCGCCATCGTTCTCCCACAAGTGTGCCACCAGCGTGCGCAGCTGGTTGAACACAGCCACCAGTGACGTGACCACGAAGGCCACTACCACCGGCTTCCAGCCCAGCCAGACCGGTGTGCTCAGCACGAACAGCGCCCACACGGTGGCGCCAGCCTGCTGCCAGGCGAACCAGCGGCGCTGCTCCTCCGTCTCGGGCGGGCGGCGGCGGAAATCGGGGTTGATCGACAGCGACGAGAACCGCTCCCACGCCATCGTGCGGATGCCAGGAAAGACCACGCCCAGCGGCGCCAGAATGCCCCACCGCACCAGCACCGCAATGGGTGCCAGCGCGGAAATGAGGATGAATAGCGGCAAGGTCCACGGCTTCATCAGGGCCAGCGGCAGGTATTCCGGATCCTCCGGTGTGCCATAACGCATGCGTGAATGGTGGATCGTGTGCACCTGTTCATACAACAGGCTGGGGGTCAGCATGGGAATGCCCACCAGCAGGTTCCACGCCGTGCGGAAGCCCGGCAGGGCATTGCGGTGCAGGTGGGTGATCTCGTGAATGAACAGCAGCGCACGGTACAGTGCCATCACGCTGACTGCGCCGCTCAGCACCGCCAGCAGCGGGTCTTGCAGCAGGATTGCGCCCGCCAGCGCGGTATAGCCGATCAGCGCCGAGGCCAGCATGTCGGGCCAGTAGATCTCCGGACGGGCCACCGAGATGTCGCGCGTCAGCTCGGCTGCGGCGCGCAGCAGTTCGCGATCGTCCGCGATGTCGGACTTTCGGCCCCGGTTTTCGAGGGCTGGGCCATCACTGCTCGCGGTGAGCGGGGGCAAGTCGAGGCGCTGGGGGTAATTCATTGCGCTGGATAATTGCCGAATACCGGCTGGAGTGCCTTGTTGCAAATCAATGGGCCAACCTGACCCAAGCTGGTGCCACCTTTAAGGTCGGACGCTTGACCTTGACCCAAAGCACAAGCAGAGCGAACCCCACGTTAACGAGCCTTCGGGGCGGGAAATCAATGACTGACAAGATAGAGGTGACCCCCGTCAACGGCAAGGCCGACCTCGATGCCTTTATCGATCTGGCTTATCGCCTGAATGGATCAGACCCCAACTGGGTCCCCCCATTGCGCGCCGACATGGTGGAATTGCTGACCCCGGGTCGCAACCCGTTCCACGAACATGCGCGGGTGCAGTATTTCCTCGCCCGGCGCGGCGGCAGGATTGTCGGGCGCATCTCGGCCCATATCGACGAACTGGCGCTGCTCCAGCCGCCCGAGCAGGGGATGGG
>JAZKFK010000381.1:0-8473 GCA_040386475.1 Pseudomonadota bacterium
CGGGTGATCTATGCGATGGACTATCCCTACCAGCAGTCGAGCGACGAGGTCGCCGTTTATGACCGGATGGATATGACGCCCGAGGTCAAAGCGATGCTGATGGAGGGTAATGCGAAACGGGTGTTCCGCAATCGGGACTAGCCTCAGTGCGTCAGCTGACGCACCACCACGGGGTGGATCTGCCCGAAGAAACCAATCCCCGCGCGGCCGCCGCGGCGCCATTGCACGTGGCCGTTGATGGTGATGCGGCCATCGATCACCAACCGCAGGAAATCACACTCGCCGTGCCACGGTCCGGTGGCTTCCACCTCGCACCCGTCGCTGCGCAGTGCGGTAACCTCCAGATCGACCTGCTCGCCTGCGCAATCGCATTGCGCGGTAAGGGTGACAGGAGAGACATTCTGAAACGCCGTTGCCATGGCCGTGATCCGCTTTCTGTGCTGCGGGTGACCATAACGAAACGGGGTTAACAGCTCCTTGTTCCCCCGTTCATGCGGCGTTGGCTTCAGGCAGGCTTCGGCTGACGATTACCCATTGCCCAGGTCCCCCGCGTGGCCGCGCGCCAGAGCCATTCCAGTGGGCCAAAGCGATAGCGGCGGAACCACAGCGCGGCGAACACGGCCTGCAAGCCATACAGCACAATCCCGCCCAGCATCATCACCGTGGGGCTGAACGCATTCCACAAGCCAAAGCCCCAGCCAAACAGCAGCGTGGTCCCGATCAGCGACTGGCCGATATACAGCGTCAAGGTCATCCGCCCCGGCGCGGCCAGCCAGCCGACCAGCACCCGCAACGGCGAGTGCCATACCAGCGCGAACACCGCCGCATGGACCGCCGTGCCGCCCAGCTGGCCCCACAGGTTGCCGATTTGCTGCGCCAGGCGCTGTCCCGCTGGCGAACCCGGATCGCCGGTCAGCCATCCAGCCAGCCCCGGCCCGAACGCCCATACCAGCCCGCCCGCAGCGGTCACGGCCAGCAAGGCGCCCTTGTGCGCGCCCGCTTCCGCCAGCCAGCCGCGCCGCTGCGCCACCATGCCCACGAAGAACAGCCCGACGATCTGCGTCACCCGCCCGGCTTCCAGGTAATAGGACCACTTGGCCACCGTGCCGCCGGTGATGTTGTCCACCGTCGCCTGCCAGAAGGTGCCTTCGCTCAACGTCCTGAGGTCGCCAGCGGTAAAGTACAGCGGATTGGCCAGCGCCCAGCCTTGCCCGGCTTCGGCCGCCAGCAGCCGCACGAAATGCGGCAGTTGCAGGAAGGCGAGCATGGCCAGTGCCAGCAGCATACGATCGGATTTCACGCGGTCGAACGGGATCAGCAGCAGGCCGATCACCGCCAGCACCTGCAGGATCTCGCCACGATAAAGCATGGCATGCACCGTGCCGAAACCCAGGAGCAGCACCAGCCGCCACACGAACCGCCAGGTAAAATCGCCGCCGCGCTTGCGTTCGTTGCCCATGATCGTGGCAAACGAGAAGCCGAACAGCATGGCAAACAGGGCATAGGACTTGCCGCCGAACAGGAAGAATATCCAGCTGAGCGAAGCATCGTTCCACAGGGCCAGCCCATACATCTGGAATCGTTCGACGCAGTGGACCAGGAACAGACCCAGCAGCGCCCAGCCGCGTAGGGCATCGACCATCGAGATGCGGCTTGAACCGGTGGCCACGCCGGTGGCGATACCAGTGCCGATAATGGTATTGCCGGGCGTCAAGCGCTCCCTCCCCCTGTTGCGGGAGGGAGCGCTATCACCTCATCGATTTGGAAGCCAGAGCAGGATCAGCCCCAGACTTCCTCGGCCACTTCGATGCACAGGCGGATCTTGGCCGCCTGCTGTTCGGTGGTGATGTCATTGCCGTGGACCGTGCTGGCAAAGCCGCATTGCGGGCTGAGCGCCAGCTGGTCGAGATCGACGAACTTGGCTGCTTCATCGATCCGGCGCTTGATATCGTCCTTGGTTTCCAGCTCACCCAGCTTGGTGGTGACCAGGCCCAGCACCACGGTCTTGCCCTTGGGCAGGAAGCGCAGCGGAGCAAAGTCGCCCGAACGGGGATCGTCGTATTCCAGGAAGAAGGCGTCGATATCCAGTTCGTTGAACATGATCTCGGCCACCGGCTCGTACCCGCCTTCGGCTGCCCAGCTGCTGCGGAAATTGCCGCGGCACAAGTGGATCGCCTTGATCATGTCAGCCGGTGCGGAAGCGAAGCTTTCGTTGATCAGCTGGGCATATTGGCGCGTGGTGGCATCGGGGTCCATCCCGCGCTTGGCGGCATCGGCGCGCTGCTCGTCATCGCACAGGTACGCCAGGTTGGTATCGTCCAGCTGGATATACCGGCAACCGGCCGCTGCCAGGCTGTCCACCTCAGCGCGATAGGCCGTGGCAACGTCGGCATAGAACTCGTCCATGTCGGCATAGACTTCCACCGGAATGCCGCTGCGCCCGGCACGGAAGTGCAGCATCGACGGGCTGGGGATGGCCACCTTGGGGGTGAACCCATCGCTCACCTTGCTGGCGAGGTACTGGTAATCGGCCAGCTGGATCGGCCGCGTGTGCGCGATCTTGCTGGTGACGACCATCACCGGCGGGGCGAACGAGACGTCCTTGCCGGAATCGTTCTTGAATGCCTTCTTCAGGCCGCCGCGCTCTTCCACGCCATCCAGCTGCAGGAGGAAATCGGTGTGGAAGAAGAACCGGCGGAACTCGCCATCGGTGATCGCCTTCAGGCCCAGGTCCTGCTGCCACTTGACCAGATCGGCAATGGCGGCGTCTTCCACCTCGCGTAGGGCCTGGTCGCTGATGTTGTCGGCGGTTTTGTGCTGGCGGGCTTCGAGAACCTCGCGCGGACGGAGGAACGAACCGACATGGTCGGCGCGCAGGGGTAACTTGGTGCTCATTGAAATGTCCTGTCTTAGCAAAGGAATAGCTAGACCAGGGTCATGACGCGGGCTCGCGCTCGACTGGACCCGTCCACATATGCGAAATTATGGTGGTTCTGCAAGCCCTTGATTTGTGCAGCTGCGAAGCCGGTACGGACAAAGAAACCCCTTGATTGCGCGCGCTCCGCCTTAGTAAGCGCTGCATACAAACGGGAGAGACTTTCACCATGACCTTGCGTCTCGGCATCATCGCCGCCTGCAGTGCGCTGCTGCTCGCCAGCTGCGACCGCGCACCATCCGTGTCCGATCCGGCCACCACCGGCGTGACCGATGCAATGCTGGCCAATCCGCCAGCCGAGGAATGGTTGAGCTATGGCCGTGACATGGCCGAACAGCGCTTCAGCCCGCTGGATGCAATCAATGCCGATAACGTCGCCCAGCTGGGCCTTGCCTGGTCGGCTGACCTGGATACCGCGCGCGGACAGGAAGCCACCCCGCTGATGCACGATGGCGTGCTGTACGTCTCCACCGCCTGGTCGATGGTCAAGGCCTATGACGCCAAGACGGGGGCGCTGAAGTGGTCCTACGATCCCGAAGTCCCGCGCGAGACGCTGGTTGCGGCCTGCTGCGATGCCGTCAACCGCGGCGTGGCGCTGTATGGTGACAAGGTTTATGTCGCCACGCTCAACGGCGATCTGGTGGCCCTGAACCAGGCCGATGGCAGCGTTGCCTGGCGCAAGACCGTGGTGCCGGACACCGTCAGCTATACCATCACCGGCGCGCCGCGCGTGGCCGGCGGGCGCATCCTGATCGGATCGGGCGGCGCGGAATACAAGGCGCGCGGCTTCCTGGCCGCTTACGACTGGGCCACGGGTGAGGAGCTGTGGCGCTTCCACACCGTGCCCGGCAATCCCGCCGATGGCTTCGAGAACGATGCGATGGAGGCTGCTGCAGCCACCTGGGGTGGTGAATGGTGGGAACTGGGCGGTGGCGGCACCGTATGGGATTCGATCACCTACGATCCTGAGACCGACCTCATCCTGTTTGGCACCGGTAATGCCGAGCCGTGGAATCCCGGCGCCAATGGCCGCATGAATGTCGAAGGCGGCGAAGGCGCGGGCGACAACCTCTACACCAGTTCGGTTGTGGCGGTGGATGCCGCCACGGGCGAGTACAAGTGGCACTTCCAGGAAACGCCGGAAGACCGCTGGGATTACGATTCCAACGCGCAGATCACCATTGCCACCATTGCCATCAACGGCACCCCGCGCCGGGTGGCGGTGCACGCGCCCAAGAACGGCTATATCTACCTGCTGGACGTGGCGACCGGCCAGTTCATCTCTGCCACGCCGTGGACCGCGATCAACTGGTCGCTGGGGATCGACCCCGTCACCGGGCGGCCCGAAATCAACCCTGAGGCCCGCTATGAGCAGACCGGCAAGCTGTGGGTCTCGGTCCCCGGCGCTGGCGGCGCGCACAGCTGGCAGCCGATGAGCTACAGCCCCGCCACGGGCCTGCTGTATATCCCGGCCAACAATGGCGGCTTCCCCTATGTGGCCGACGCCGAGTTCGAGGCCAGCGACATCGGCTTCCAGACCGGGCTCAACTCCGCCGCCACCGCCATGCCGGCCGATACTGCCGCCCGCGAAGGCGCGCTGGCGGGCACCACCGGCGCGCTGGTGGCGTGGGACGTAGCGGAGGGCAAGGAAGCCTGGCGGGTGGACTATGTCGGCCCGTGGAATGGCGGCACGCTGGCTACGGCGGGCAACCTGGTGTTCCAGGGTACCGCGCAGGAACAGTTCATCGCCTATGCCGCCGATACCGGCCGCCAGCTGTGGACCTTCCCCACCCAGTCGGGCGTGATCGCCGCGCCGATGACCTACATGATCGACGGTGAGCAATATGTCGCCATCCTGGTCGGCTGGGGCGGCATCTGGGACATTGCCCCCGGTGTGCTGACCGCCAAGAGCGGTACCCCGCGCAACATCAGCCGCCTGCTGGTGTTCAAGCTGGGCGCCACTGGCACCCTGCCCGAGCCGCCACCGCTGGCGCAGCGCGCGCTCGATCCGCCGCCGGTTACCGGCACTCCCGCCCAGACCGCCGCCGGGGCCGCCAGCTATGGCCGCTACTGCTCGATCTGCCACGGCGATGCGGCCGTTGCCGGTGTGCTGAACCCCGACCTGCGGCATTCCGGCGCGCTCAACATGCCCGCCAGCATGAAGGCCATCGTGATTGACGGGGCGTTCCGCCACAACGGCATGGTCAGCTTCGCCTCGGCGCTGAACGAGACCGATGTGGAGAACGTGCGCCATTACCTGATCAGCCGCGCCAACGAGGACAAGGCGCTGGAGGGACGGTAACAATCGCTCTCATCCGAACGTCCCGCGCGACCATTCTAACGATCGTTAGCTTGATCGCGCGGGCGTAGGCACTATTGAGAAGCTCTGTTAGGATTTGCCATCTGCGGCTCTTGGAGTCGCGCCCATCATGCCCCTTGGGAGAGGATACCCGCCATGAACGAGATGACCACGATTGACCGCACCCAGCTGGAATACTCGCCCGGCGTAAAGGCCGCGCTGGCGCGCAAGCCGCAGCTGTACATCAACGGCGAATGGGTCGACAGTTCGGGCGGTGCCACCATCGAGGTGGAAGACCCTTCCAACGGCAAGGTCGTCTCCAGCGTGGTCGAAGCCACCGACAAGGACGTTGATCGCGCCGTCGCCGCCGCGCGCGCCGCATTCGACGATGGCCGCTGGCGCAACCTGCCGCCGATCGTGCGCGAAAAGACCATGCACAAGATCGCCGACCTGATCGAAGCCCATGCCGATGAACTGGCGGAGCTGGAAGCGATCGACGTGGGCAAGCCCAAGACCATGGCCGGCGCAGTCGACGTGCCGGGTGCTGCCGCCCACTTCCGTTACATGGCTGGCTGGGCCGGCAAGATCAACGGCGACACCCTGCCCCCCTACTCGATGCCGGGCGGCACCATGTTCGCCTATACCCTGAAGGAGCCGGTGGGCGTCTGCGCGCAGATCGTGCCGTGGAACTTCCCGCTGCTGATGGCCTGCCTCAAGATTGCCCCGGCACTCGCGGCTGGTTGCACCACGGTGCTGAAGCCCGCCGAGCAGACCAGCCTGACCGCGCTGCGGCTGGCCGACCTGATCAACGAAGCCGGCGTTCCCGCTGGCGTGGTCAACATCATCACCGGTTATGGCCACACTGCGGGTGACCGCATGGTGAAGCACCCCGATGTGGACAAGGTGGCCTTCACCGGCTCCACCGAAATCGGCAAGCTGATCAACCGCAACGCTACCGAGCACCTGAAGAAGGTGACGCTGGAACTGGGTGGCAAGTCCCCCGTGGTGGTGATGCCCGATGTGGACGTGGCCGAAACGGCGCCGGGCGTGGCAGGCGCGATCTTCTTCAATTCCGGCCAGGTCTGTGTGGCCGGCAGCCGTCTCTATGCCCACAAGTCGATCTTCGACCAGGTGGTGGAAGGCATGGCCGCCACCGCCGGTTTCTGGGCCCCGCGCGCCAGCCTCGACCCTGCCGGACACATGGGCCCGGTGGTTTCGAAGGAACAGCATGAGCGAGTGCTGGGCTATATCGAAGCCGGCAAGCGCGATGGTGCCACCGTGTTGATGGGCGGCGATGCTCCCAGCAGCGATGGCGGCTATTACGTCAACCCGACGATCCTGACTGATGTGAACCCGCAAATGAGCGTGGTGCGCGAGGAGATCTTCGGACCCGTGGTGGTGGCCCAGCGGTTCGAGGACCTGAACGACGTGGTCCGCGAAGCCAACGACACGCCTTACGGCCTTGCCGCCGGTGTCTGGACCAAGGACGCCAGCGCCGCCGTACGCATCGCCAGCCAGCTCAAGGCCGGCACCGTGTGGGTCAACTGCCACGCCATGATCGACCCCGCACTGCCCTTCGGCGGGTACAAGGAAAGCGGCCTCGGCCACGAGCAGGGCCGGCTGGGCCTGGAAGCTTACCTTGAGACGAAATCGGTGCTGATGAAGCTGTAATTTCCGGCTGATCAAACAAGAGGCCCGCCTGCGGCATTGCCGGGGCGGGCTTTCTTGTGTTTAGCTTGACCCCACATCTTACACGCAGGACCACTCTCCATGCCCATCGACCTCACCAAGATCCGCGCCATCGACATGCACGTGCATGCGGAAGTCAGCTGCCACGATCCCGAAGACCCGGTGATGGGCAAGTTCTTCGATGCCGCCAGCACCTATTTCAAGGCCCCGCGTGAGCGGCCCAAGATGCAGGAAGTGTGCGATATCTACCGCGAGGCGAACATCGCATTCTGCATGTTCACGGTCGATTGCGAGAGCGGCATGGGCGCCAAGCGCGTCTCCAACTACGAGGTGGCCGAGCTGGCCGCCAAGAACGATGACGTGTGCATTCCCTTCGCGAGCATCGATCCGCACAAGGGCAAGTATGGCGCGCGTGAGGCGCTGGACCTGATCGAGAACCATGGCGTCAAGGGCTTCAAGTTCCACGGCATCGCCCAGAACGCGCACCCGGCGGACCCGGTCGGCTATCCCATCTACGAGGTGATCAACGAGTACAAGCTGCCTGCGATCTTCCATACCGGCCACAGCGGCATGGGTACCGGGATGCGCGGCGGCGGCGGACTTCGCCTCAAGTACGGCCAACCGATCCTGATCGACGACGTGGCGGTGGATTTCCCCGACATGAAGATCATCCTGGCCCATCCCAGCTGGCCGTGGGTGGACGAGAGCCTGAGCATGGCGCTGCACAAGACCAACGTGTTCATCGACCTGTCCGGCTGGAGCCCCAAGTACTTCCCCAAGCAGGTGATCACTTACGCCAACACCCAGCTGAAATCGAAGATGCTGTTCGGCACCGATTTCCCGCTGATCCACCCCGACAAGTGGATGGCCGCGGCGGCCGAGGTGGGCTTCCGGGACGAGGTGATGCCAGGGATCATGAAGGACAATGCGGCCAAACTGCTTGGTCTGGTCTGACGGGGCTGGCTTGACGACCGACCCTGCCGACATCCGCAACTTCGTCCGGCTATCCCCCAGCCTGACAACCTCGGGCCGGTTGCAACCGGGCGATCCTGCGCGGCTGGCGGCAATGGGGGCGGGCCATGTGATCAACCTTGCCCTGCCCGACCACCCCGAGGCACTGCCCGATGCGGCGGCGGAAATGGCCGCGGCGGGCCTGGCCTACACCCACATCCCGGTGCCGTTCGACGCGCCCACGCTGGACCATTACCGCGCCTTCAAAGCCGCGCTGGAGACCGGGCCAAACCCGGTTCACGTCCACTGCATCATGAACTGGCGCGTCTCGGCCTTCGTGTGCCGCTACCATCGCGAAAAAGGCATGGCCGATGATGCGGCAAAGGCGCTGATGCAGCTTGTGTGGGACCCCGAAACATCCGATTACCCGCAGGCGGAGAAATGGGCAGCGATAGCCCTCGGGAGAGACGACACGTGAATTTCAACGGTAAGCACATCTGCGTCACCGGCGCATCCAGCGGTATTGGCCTCACCACCGCGCGGGTGCTGGTGGCCCGCGGCGCGCGGGTCAGCCTGCTGGCGCGGCGCAAGGAACTGCT
>JAZKFK010000382.1:0-2608 GCA_040386475.1 Pseudomonadota bacterium
GCACGCGGCTGGGGATGTTGTCGCCCGCCGCCAGCTGGTGGGTATACTTGGTGATTGGCCCCATCATGGCCACCACGTCAAGGATCTGGAAGCGGCCCTGCTTGCTCTTCTTGATCGGCTTTTGTCCGGTGATCATCATCATCGGCATGCCGCCCAGTTGGGCATAGGCCGCGGCGGTGACAAAGTTGGTCGCCCCCGGCCCCAAGGTGGCAATGCACACGCCGGTCTTGCCGGTATGGCGGCCATAAGTGGCGGCCATAAAGCCGGCGCCCTGTTCATGACGGGTGAGGATCAACTTGATCTTGGTGGAGCGGGACAGCGAATCCAGGAAATCGAGGTTCTCCTCGCCCGGAACGCCGAAGATGTATTCGCAGCCCTCTTCCTCCAGGCACTGGATGAACAGGTCAGAAGCCTTCTGCTTACCGCCTGCAACACTGTCGGCAGCCGAATGGTCGGTCATGGTCGTCGATCCCCCCAAGATGGCTGGAACCGCATGGCGCGGCCAGCCGGAATGTGCGCGAACCCTGCGGGGCATAGCTGCCCTCTGTGACGGAACGTATCAGAGGGTCAGACGAGAGTCAGGCCTTAATAGCCCAGCGCCAGATCGACCTGTGCGGTCAGCGGTTCGCCCGCCAGATAATGCCCGCAATTGGCCACGAACCGGTCCGCCGCCACCTGCCGACTGCCCGGTGTGGGCAGGCCTGCGGTGTGCATGGTGACCAGGCAATTGGGCGCGGTCCACAGCGGATGGCCCGGCGGCAGCGGTTCAGGATCGGTCAGATCAAGAATCGCCCCGCCCAGCTTGCCGGCATTGAGCGCGGCGATCAGCGCCTGCTGGTCCAGCACATCGGCGCGCGCCATGTTCACCAGCACGGCATCGGCCTTCATCGCGGCGATCTGGGCGGGCCCGAACAGGCCGCGCGTTTCGGGCGTGCCGGGCGTGGTCAGCACCACCCAGTCGAATTCGCCCAGCCGGTCATGCCACTGGTCCGGACCCAGTGCGCCCTCGCTGGCGCTGCGCCGCACCGGCACCACATGGGCGCCGAACCCGCCCAGCATCCGCCCAACAGCCTGCCCGATCTCGCCATAGCCGATGATCAGCACCCTGGCCCCGGCCATCTCCCGCCGCTGCCCGAAAGCGCGCGGATCGATCCACTCCTGCCTGTCCGCCGCGCGGACAATATCGGCGTGGCGGTTGGCGAAGGCGAGCATCACCGTAAGCGCAAATTCGGCCACGGCATTGCTGGTGATGCCAGAGCCATTGGTCAGCTGCACATCGCGCGCCGCCAGATCGTCCAGCGGCATCCAGTCTACCCCCGCAAAGAAGGTGTTGAGCCAGCGCAGGTTGGTCGCCCGCCGGATGGCTTCCAGCGGCGCGGTCTTGTCGAACATGTCGAACCAGCCGATCTCTGCCTGCGGGGCGAGTGCGACAAGCTCGGCGCCATCCTCCCACCACAACGCCTCCATCCCGGCAGGCAGGCGGCCTTCCAGCAGCGGGCGCATGATGGCGGGCAGCAGTGCCTTCACGCCAGTGCCCATTCCCAGCCCAGCGGATCGCCGTCCATCACCAGCACGCCAGCTGCGGCCAGCTGATCGCGCAGCGCATCGCTGGTGGCAAAGTCCTTCGCCGCGCGGGCTTCCTTGCGGCGGGCCAGCACGGCTTCGATCTCGGCTTCGTCAGCAGTGGCAGCCTTGGGCCGGATACGCAGGGCCGTGCGGTCCAGCGTCATTACGCCCAGCCCCAGCACCGCGTCCATCGCCGCGATGGCTTGCAGCTTGTGTTCCGGGTCCAGCTTCTTGAGGCTGAGCACTTCCTCGAACACGGTCAGCGCCAGCGGGCTGTTGAGGTCCTCGGCTATCGCCTCGTCAAACCGGGCGAGCATCGGCAGCAACGCGCCGCCGATGTGCGAATGGGCATGGTCCAGCGTCCAGCCATTTTCCGGATCTTCGATTGGTTCTTCCACGCGGGCCCGGATCTGTTCAACGCCGATCAGGATCCGCTTGAGCCTTGTCAGGGCCGCTTCAAGGCCGTCCCAGCTGAACTCCAGCTCGCTGCGGTAATGGGCCTGCAGGCACATCAGCCGGTAGGCCAGCGGGGCATAACCCTTGTCGATTAGCAATTGCAGCCGCAGGAATTCGCCGGAAGATTTGCTCATTTTTCCAGAGCGTTCGACCAGGAAGTTGTTGTGCATCCACAAGTTTGCGCCGCTTGCATCAGAATGGCAGAAGGCCTGGTTCTGGGCGATTTCGTTGGGATGATGGATCTCGCGGTGATCAATCCCGCCGGTATGGATATCAAACGGGAAGCCGAGCAGCTTTCCGCTCATCACGCTGCATTCCAGATGCCAGCCCGGCGCGCCTTTGCCCCACGGAGAATCCCATTCCATCTGCCGCGTCTCGCCCGGCGGCGTGGTGCGCCAGATCGCGAAGTCGGCCGCGTTGCGCTTGCCTTCAACGGCTTCAATGCGGCCCTCGCCTTCGTCGGTCTGGGCGCGGGCCAGTCGGCCGTAATCAGCAACTGAGGAAACGTCGAAATAAAGGCCGCTATCCAACTGATAACAATGCTGTTCTGCAATGCTTTTCGCAAACTCCAGCATGTCGTCGATAT
>JAZKFK010000383.1:0-9630 GCA_040386475.1 Pseudomonadota bacterium
TGCATGGTCGGCCACACCCGCCGCTTCAATCCTTCGCACCAGTACGTGCACAACCAGATCGTGGACGGCAAACTGGCCATCCAGCAGATGGACGTGCAGACCTATTTCTTCCGCCGCAAGAACATGAACGCCAAGGGCGAGGCGCGCAGCTGGACCGATCACCTGCTGTGGCACCACGCCGCGCACACGATTGACCTGTTCGCCTACCAGGCGGGCAAGATCGTCACCGCCAATGCCGTGCAGGGACCAAAGCATCCCGAGCTGGGCATCGCGATGGACATGTCGATTCAGTTGAAGAGCGAAAGCGGCGCGATCTGCACCCTGTCGCTCAGCTTCAACAACGATGGGCCGCTGGGCACCTTCTTCCGCTACATCGGCGACACCGCCACCTATATCGCGCGCTACGACGATCTGGTGACCGGCAAGGAAGAGCCGGTGGACCTGACCGGCACCACCGTATCGAACAACGGCATCGAGCTGCAGGACCGCGAATTCATCGCCGCAATCCGCGAACGGCGCGAGCCGAACAGCTCGGTCGCCCAGGTGCTCGATTGCTACCGCGTGATCGGCGAACTGGCCGCCAGCCTCGAAGCGCAGGACGGCTGGTCCTGATGGCAATTGGCGCGCGGGATATAGCAGGCCGGCGGGTGCACCCCGTCGGCCTGGGCTGCATGAACCTGTCGTGGGCCTATGGCACTCCGCCCGACGAAGCCTATGCCACGCGCCTGCTCAATCGCGCGCTGGACCTGGGCTGCAACCACCTCGACACCGCCAACATCTATGGCGGCGGCAAGAACGAGGAATTGCTGAAGCGCGCCGTGGGCCACCGTCGCAACGAATACCTGCTTGCCAGCAAGTGCGGCATCGTGGTGGAAGGCCCCAAGCGCGGGGTCGATTGCTCCCCCGCCAAGATCACCGAAGCGGTCGATGCCACGCTGCAGCGGCTGGGCACCGACCACCTCGACCTGTTCTACATGCACCGGTTCGATCCCAAGGTGCCGATTGCCGACAGCGTGGGCGCCATGGTGCGCGCCATCGAAGCAGGCAAGATCCTGAGCTATGGCGTGTCCGAATGGTCCTCTGCCCATATCCGCGAGGCCGCCGCGATCCACCTGCCCGCCGCCGTGCAGCCGGAATACTCGCTATGGACCCGCAACGTGGAACTGGGCGTGCGCGAGACGTGCGCCGAACTGGGCATTGCGCTGGTCGCGTTCAGCCCGCTGGGGCGCGGCGCATTGTCGGGCGTGATCCGCGATCCGGCTACGCTGGAAGAAGCAGACCTGCGCCACAAGATGCCGCGTTTCATGGCCGACAACTGGCCGCATAACCTGGCGCTGATCGACCGGTTCGCCCAGCTTGCCCGTGACAACGGCTTCACGGCGGCGCAACTGGCCTTGCGCTGGGTGCTGGAACAGGGCGACCATTGCCACGTGATCCCAGGCACCACCTCGATTGCGCACCTTGAGGAAAACATGGCGGCGACCGAAATCGCTGTCTCGCCACAAGTGCTGGCCGATGCCGGGGCGATCCTCAACCAGCAGACGGTGCACGGCCATCGCTATCACGATGCCATCAAGCCGACGATCGACACCGAGGAATTCGAGGAGGCCTGACGATGCCTGATGTGCGCGCCATGATCGGCTATTCGGAACGGACGGAACGCAAGCCGTTCTTTTACGCCAATGCGCACGAGAAGGACTTTGTACCCCTCGCCCCGCAGGAAGTGACCCTGCACGATGCGCGCGTCGCCGGGTGCTCGCTTGAAGTGGAAGGCTTCCAGCTGGTCGACCATCGCAGCAAGGTGGCTGACCTGACCGATCTGGCCGCCGTGGCCGAACACCACACCGGCGAGATCGAGGAGCTGCTGAAGGCGGTCTCCGGCGCCGATCACGTGGCCATGTTCAGCCGCGGCATCCTGCGCTTTTCGGAACGTGCCGGGGCCAACGATGAACACGACAATTCGCACCCCGCGCGCTTCGTCCATGTCGACATGTCGATCGAGGCTGCCCGCGCCGCGCGCGACAGCGGGGCGCCCAAGGATCGCACCGTCACCCGCAGCGTGCAGTACAACGTGTGGCGCGTGCTCAGCCCGCCGCCGCAGGATGTGCCGCTGGGGCTGCTGGCCTACAATTCGCTGAGCCATGATGACCTGATCGAGTGCGATGCCATTTTCGATCCGCCCGGCGGCGCGCCGGAATGGTCTTTCGGCAATTACCTGATTGCAGCCAATCCGGCGCACCGCTGGTACTGGTACCCGGATATGCACGTGGGCGAGGCACTGGTGTTCGTGACCAGCGAGAGCGAAGACCGGCCAGAACGGGCAAGACCGTTGATGATGCCGCACGGCGCGTTCGATAATCCCTTGTCCCCGCCCGGAGCCCCGCCGCGCATCAGCCTGGAAATGCGCGGCACGGCCTACTGGTTCGCCGACTGAGCGCCGAACACGAAGACGGCCCCGCCGATGCGTGATCGACGGGGCCGTCAGTGGACCGGAAGCCGGCGTACAGGTCGTGGAATCAGGCTTCCGGCCCGGGGGGCTGGTGGGCTGTCAGTCTAGACGCCCGAAGCCGACTGTTTTGCTGCGAGCGCCACGCGCACTCGATCAGCCAAGGTGGAATCGGTCTGCATCGTCTCGCCGATGGCATTATATGTCGCCGCGTCGATCCCGGCCTCGGCCACGATTTCCACTGCCTGCGCCTGCTTGGCCGCATCGTCACCCGGCAAAGCCTGGATCGCAGTCATGGCCTGCACGAAGCCGCTGACCTGTTGATCGGTGAACACCGGAGCATCGGGAGTGAGTGTCGCCGAAGCGTCAGCCGTCACCTCGGCGTCAAAGGCCTCTTCAACACTGGCTCCAGCGGTCACCTCGGTTCCTGCCACATCGGCAGGCGGCAGGATGCTTTCAGTCGCATCCTGCGCGAAAGTTGGTGCCGCGAGCAGCAGCAAACTGCCGCCGGCCAGCAAGGCAATTCTGTTCATGGGTAGTCTCCTTTGGTCATGCCTGATCTTGGCTGGTGCCCCCATTGAATGGACAGGTTAGCCTTGGGGTCCGGCGCTGCAACCGCGCGCGGGACGGTTTGACAGCAACGCGGGATCAGGTGAGAAAGCCGTGCCATATCAGCGACGAACCGAAGCGGGCATGGACCCGCCGGACAGGCTGGCAACGGAGAGAGACATGCGCGCACCCATCCTGGCAGCCCTGCTGGGCCTGCTGGCCACCACCCCCGCACTGGCGCAGACGCCCGAACAGACCCAGGCACTGGAAAGCTTCGAACAGATGATCGCGCGGATCAACCTGCTACCCGATACTCCCGGCGACGGTCCCTATCCGGCCGTGACCGAAACCGTGGCCGACCTGCCCGATCATGTCCTTTACCGCCCGGCAAACCTGTCAGCCCTTGGCCCCAACGGCCTGGGCGTGTTCGTGTGGGGCAATGGTGCCTGCGCGGCCGATGGCACGTCCAGCCGCTTCCACCTGGCCCAGATCGCCAGCTATGGCTACCTGGTGATCGCACCCGGCAAGTGGCGCAGCGGCCCCAATGCGCAGGTCGCTGCGGAGCCACCCGCTGGTCCGCCAGCACCCGGTGTCGTGCGCCAATCGCCCACCCGCGCCGCGCAATTGACCGAGGCGCTGGACTGGGCGCTGGCGCTGAATGCGAACGCCGCCAGCCCCTATCATGACCTGATTGATGAAAACGCGCTGGCCGCCGGCGGTTTCTCGTGCGGCGGGGTGCAGGCGCTGACCGTGGCGGGCGATCCGCGGCTGGATACCGTGGTGGTGCAGAATTCCGGCCTGTTGCCGCCCGATGCGCCGCGCCTTGGCGGGATGGAACTGGGCAAGGAGGGCCTGTTGGCCCTGCATACCCCGGTGATCTACCTCGACGGCGGCGAGACCGACATCGCCTATGCCAACGGGCTCGACGATGTGAACCGCATCGCCCACGTGCCGGTGGCCTGGGTCAACACCCCCACCGGCCACGGCGGCACCTATCACGAGCCGATGGGCGGGCGGAACGCCAGCATCGTGGTCGATTGGCTGGAATGGCAGTTGCGCGGCGACATGGCGGCAGCGCGCACCTTCACGGGTGCCAACTGCCGCCTGTGCACCGATCCGGAAGCAACGCTGGAATGGCGCAACTTCCCTTGAGGAAGCGGCCTTATTCGGCGGGCGCGGTCTCAACTTCAGTAGCCGCCGGAGCGGCTGCGGGTTCTGCCGGGACGTTATAGGCCGAGACGATCTTCCACCCCGCACCGCTTTCGCGCGTCCACACCGTCTGGCTGTTGAGCGGAGTGGTCACCGCCTCGCCAGTAGCCGCATCGGTGGTGGTCATGCTGACCGCCGAGGTGACCACGGCCAGATCGCCATCGGACGAGGCCCAGCCATCGCGCGGCTCGATCGTCAGCTTGAAGTTGGGGTCTTCCAGCAAGTCACCATAGGCCTGGGCAATCGCCTCGCCGCCATCCAGCACGCTGCCATCGGGCCGCACCAGCTTGGCATCGTCGCGATAGAGGCGGACGGCACCGACCAGATCCTTGCCGGCAATCGAATCCAGCTGGCCCTGCTCGTTATGGCGGATCGCGGCGATCGATTCGGCGGTATCGGCAGAGCCGCAGGCCGCCAGCAGCAGGGCGAGCGATGCGGTGGTCGCCAGTGCGGCGGAACGGATGATTTTCATTGCAGGTATCCCCCAGGGCTTTCGGTTCTGAATATGCCGGGGATAGGCAGCGCCCACCGGGCCTGCCTTGATTTGGGGCAAATTGGGATTTGGCCGGTGGCGGGCGTTCAGGCGGGCGTTCAGGCGGGCGGGGAATAGCTGGCGGTGGCGATCACTTGCACCAGGTCCTGCGGCTGGCCGGAAGCAAGCGGACGGCTGACCACCAGTTCCATCTGCGGCACCAGCCGGTGACGATAGAACGTGCTGGCCACGCGGCCATCGTCCTGGGCCTCCACCTGTTCCCACCGGGCGAGGAACGGGGCCGAGGCGAGCACCTGCTCCACCACTACGCCCATGGCGTTAACCCCGCCGCCGGTGATGTGGCACATTGGCAGCTGGTCCGATACGACGAGGAAGAACCCCTCGCCGCGCGTGGCATCGATGCGGAAATAGTGGTTGGCGGCGCGCAATTCCTGCGGCGGCAGCGCGGTATCGATCACCGATGGCACCGGGTTGATCCGCCCGCCCAGCCCGGACAAGTCGACCAGCGGGGCAATCCCGTCAGGCCCGGACCAGCTGGTGGGATCGAGCACCCAGCTCTCGCACGCCAGCAGCGTGCCATCGAACCCGGAGGCCAGCGCGGCAGGATCGGGTGGCGGTGGCGCCACCGGCTGGCTGCGGTGTTGCGCCAGCGCGCCCTGCGGTGTCAGAAGAAGGGCGCAGGCGGCGGCGACCACACGGGCCGCCGCCAACCTGCAGGCAGGTATCACAGCGCCGCCGAGTACAGTGCCAGCAACCGTTCCCATGCGCGGTCAGCCTCATCCACGTCAAACGCGGGGCTGTCGGGCACGGTCCAGCCGTGATCGCCCTGATAGACTTCGATCTCGGCATTCAGGCCCGCGGCAGTGGCGGCTGCGCGCAGCGCGTCCTTTTCGCCGGGAGCGCGGGCATCATCGTTCTTGGCAATGGCAATCAGCACGCGGGCATCATCGGCCAGGCTGGGGAACAGATTGATCGGCGCATCGGGCGCATCGCCCACCAGCCCGCCGCCGTGGAAGCTGGCGGCAGCCTTGACGCGGGCAGGCACGGCGGCGGCGGCGCGAATGGTCCAGCCACCGGTCATGCAATAGCCCTGCACGCCAATGCCCTTGGTGGTATCCACTTCGTCCTGCCGGTCGAGCCATTCGACAATGGCGACGTGGGTTTCGGCAATGGCGGCAGGCGTGTTGGCGGCCATCCACGGCTGCACCTTGGCCATCCCGTCATTGTTGCGCCAATCGTCGAAGTCCTCGAACTGCGCGCCTTCGACGCTGCGGTAATAGGGGTTGGCGATCAGCACGGCATAGCCTTCTGCCGCCAGCTGGCGACCCATGCTGAGCGGCGCATCGCGCAAGCTGGCGATATCGGGCCACAGGATCACCGCCGGATGCTTGCCTTCGCGCGGGTAGACGAACAGCCCATCGACCGAGCCACCGGGCGCGGGGAACTTGACGTCCTTCTCGCCCAGCCGGCCTTGCGCCAGCGCTGCCGCGCCGCCGCCCATGGCCAGCGCGCCGGCCCCGGCGACAGCGCCGATCCGCGCAAAATCCCGCCGCGTCACGCCCTTCGACGTCGCCGGTGCCGCGCTAAAAGTGTCCTGATCGCACATGGTCTTGCTCTCCTCGGTCCCAAGTCTTGTTGGTCGCGAAGATACCAGAGGCGGGCCGCTCGTCCAGTGCTTCGCGCTCAGGTCAAGTCGTCCAGCTTGATCACCAGACCGGCCTCAGCCGCCGCCATCGCATCGCGGCGCAACTGCTCGATATGCAGGCGGCCCGCCGGGGCCTCTTCCACCGGCAGCGCAGCCATGACCTTGGCGTGGGCTTCCTCGAAATCCGGCCCATGTTCCGGATGCGTCAGGATCAGGCCGTCCTGCTTCGTCATCCCCGCCAGGATCTTGCAGCCGACTTCGTAGGGATCCATCCCTTCCTCGAATGCGGTGCCGAACTGCTTGAGCTGGTCGTCGCTGGTTTCCGGAAAGCCGCTGGTCCCGAAGCCATCAGGCCGCTTCATCGCGCTGGTCCAGGCATTGGTGCGGGTGAGCGCGGGGCAGCACAGCGAACAGCCGATGCCATGCGGCGCCAGATTATAGCGCAAGCTTTCGGTGAGGCCCCGGACGGCGAACTTGCTGGCGGTATAGATGCCCGCCTGCGGCCCCGGCAGGAAGGCCGCCATGCTGGCGATGTTGGTGACGTGCCGCCGCCCGCTGGCCGCCTTGATCCTGGGCAGGAACGATACCAGCCCGTTGACCACGCCGCCGAAGTTGACGCCCATGATCCAGTCATAATCGTCATAGCTCGCCTCGTCGGTCGGGCCGAACACGGAAACGCCCGCGTTGTTGACCAGCACATGGACCTCGCCAAAGCGCTCCACCACGGCATCGGCGGCAGCGGCAAAGCCGGCGCGGTCGGTCACGTCCAGCTTGATGAACAGCGGCTGGTCATAGCCCCTGGCGGCAAACCACTCCGCCGCCTTGGCCTTGTCATCCTCGTTGCGATAGCTGAGCGCCAGCTTCATGCCCGCATCGGCGAACGCCTGCGCCACGCCCAACCCGATCCCCGTCACCGCCCCGGTGATGAAGGCCACCCGGCCCGCCCATTGATCGCGATAATCTGCGCCGTTCCACTCGCTCACGTATCAAACCCTCTCGCCAAGACATTATCAGTCGTTAGGATTGGAAATAACGATTTGAGGGAGAGAGTCGAGATGAGTGACGTGGAATCCAGGTTGAGCGAGCTGGAGCACAAGGTGGGCGTGCTGGAAGACATGGCGGCAATCCGCCGGCTGCACTGGGCCTATGGCTATTACATCGATTTCAACCGCCCGGACGAAGTGGCCGACCTGTTCGCCGAAGATGGCGCGGTGGTGTTCCTGAGCGGCGAATACGTGGGCCATGCTGGCGTCAAGCGGTTGTACGGTGACTGGATCGCCGGGCGCTTTACCGGCGGCAAGCCCGGCCCCGTCAACGGCCTGCTGCTCGACCATTTCCAGATGCAGGACATCATCACCGTCGCGCCCGATCGCAAGACCGCCAAGGGCCGCTTCCACGGCATCCTGCTGGGCGGCTGGCACGATGATTTCCAGGACACGCGCGAGGCCATGATGCCGCAGCAATTCATGGAAGCAGGCATCTACGAGAACGATTACGTCAACGTCGATGGCGTGTGGAAGATCAAGCGGCTGGACTACATGATGCAGTGGCAGGGCGATTACGAAGGCGGCTGGGCGCACACCACCGCGCACCTGCAACCCGCCGCCAAGACCTTCCCCGAAGATCCGCTGGGTCCCGACGTGCTGCTGACCGCAGAACATCACCGCAAGACCTGGCCTTACCGGCAGGACGTGCCGATGCACTTTGCGCACCCCAAGTTCGGGATTGCGCTCGCGAGTGATGTGAAATGAAGCCAGCGGACGGGGCCTTGCCGTGGAATTGGCAGGCCCCGCCGTTCGACCCGCGCGATACCGGCGATCGCGCGGGCCTGACCACGCGCCAGGTGGCCGAGCGGTTCATCCAGCTGTTCTATGTGGAGGACGATCCCACCAGCGCCTTCACCTGCTGGATGCACCCCGACTATATCCAGCATAACCCCAACGCCCCCACCGGGCGCGATGCCACGCTGGCGATGATGCAGGCGAGCATGGCGCGGCTGCCCGATCTGGCGCACGAGGTTAAGCGCGTGGTGTGGGGGACGGACGATCTGGTGGCGGTCCACTTCCGCTTCCAGCGCGAGGCGAACACGCGCGGCCATGCCATCGTCGATATCCTGCGCGTGGCCGACGGCTACATCGTCGAACACTGGGATGTGATGCAGGAAGTGCCCGATCCGGCGACGAGCAAAAACCCCAACGGGATGTTCTGACCCCACAGGGGCGGACTTGAGGGAGAGACCAATGCCACTGTTACTCGACGGCAGCGAAGCGGGGCTCAAGGGCCATTTCAAGGAAGATTTCAGCCACCGCACGCGGATCGGCATGGCGCCGCCTGCGGGCGAGATCCTGCGCAATGCCCCCTACCAGCGGATTGCGTGCGAGGAGGCGTGGACTTTCCCCGCACTGGTCAAGGCGCAGCTGGAATACTGGGACAGCGGCCTCGCTAGCGAAGATGATTCGCTGCGCATGGGCGTGATGTTCAATCACATGGCCAGCTTGCAGGACATGCTGCAGGACCTGGGTGACCTGCGCCTGGCCCACATGGACGAATATGGCATCGACCGGCAGTTGCTGCTGCTCACCGCTCCCGGCGTGCAAGTGGTCCGGCCCGGCGAGGGAACGGCACTGGCGCGCGAGGCGAATGACCTGGCCGCCGATGCCTGCCGCCGCCACCCCACGCGCTTCTCCGCCTGCGCAGCGTTCGATCCGCGCGACGTGGCGGGCAGCGTGAAGGAACTGGAACGCGCCGCTGGCCTGGGCCTTAACGGCGCGGTGCTCAATTCGCACTTCCAGGGGCACTATCTGGACGAGCAGGCCTATTGGCCGATCCTCGAGGCGCTGGAGGCCAATGACCTGGCGCTCTACATCCACCCCACCGCGCCTTACAACGCCCCGCATTACGAAGGGCGCGGGTTCTTTGGCGCGCTGGGCGGTTTCCCGCATGACGTGTGGCTGCACACGATGGGCCTGGTGATGTCCGGCGCCTTCGACCAGTTCCCCAAGCTGCGGCTGGTGATCGGCCATCTGGGCGAATGCATGCCGCTGCACCTGTACCGGTTCGACTGGATGCAGGGTAACGCGGATGGCCGCAAACGCGCGATCATCGATCCCGAAGGCACGCGCAAGTTGCTGCATCCCGCCAGCCACTATTTCCGCAACAACATCTGGGTGACCACCAGCGGCAACGGCTGGGAGGAGGGCATCAAGTTCTGCCAGCAGGTGCTGGGGCCGGACCGGGTGATCTATGCGATGGACTATCCCTACCAGCAGTCGAGCGACGAGGTCGCCG
>JAZKFK010000384.1:0-4856 GCA_040386475.1 Pseudomonadota bacterium
CGCGGGGCTACGAGCTGACCGTCCTTGTGTTGCTGGGGCTGGCATTCGGCTTTGCTTACCTCGATCGCATGGCCATGACCTTCCTGGGTCCGACCGTGCAGGCAGAGATGGGGTTAAGCAACGAACAGGTCGCCTGGCTGGGTTCGGGGCTGTCCCTGACCTGGGCACTGGGGGCCTATTTCGTGGGTCGCTGGTCCGACCGGATCGGTCGGCGCAAGCCATTCCTGCTGGCGGCTCTGGTAATTTTCTCGTTCTGTTCGGTGATGTCAGGCTTTGCCTGGTCGTTCGGTTCGCTGCTGGCCGCACGGATCGTGATGGGCGCGGCGGAGGGGCCATTCCTGCCAATCTGCCTCGCCATCATGGTCGCCGCCTCGGCCGAGCACCGCAAGGGCCTGAACGCGGGCGTGGTGCAGAACGTGTTCGGCTCGATCATCGGTACTGCCCTGGCGCCCTTCGTGCTGATCCGCATTGCCGAGGCGCTCGACTGGCGCTGGGCCTTCATGCTGAGCGGCCTGCCGGGGCTGATCCTGGCCGTGCTGATCTGGCGCTTCATCCGCGAGCCGGAGATGCCGCCCATGCCGGTTGACGCGGTACCCGAAAAGGCGGGCCTTGGTGCCATGCTGTCGCGCGAGCTGGCCGAAGTCGGCTCGCTGATGGTCACGCGCAATATCTGGCTGTGCTCGCTGGTCAGCGTGTTTGCGGTCGGCTCCATCGTGATCGGCTCGATCTTCATGCCGCTGTACCTTGACGGGCCGCGCAATATCGAGCCCCGGGTGTGGAGCAACATCATGGCTGCGATTGGCTTCTCGCCTGCGGTGGGCGCGGTGTCAGCCGGGCTGTTGTCCGAGAAGCTGGGCCGCAAGCCCGCGCTGGTGATCTTCTGCCTGCTGATGACCATTGCGCCGGCTACCTTGCTGTGGGTCGATGGCTCGCCCCCGGTGCTGGCGGCGATGCTGTTCGTCAGCTGGATGGGGCTGGGCAGCTTCCCGCTGTTCATGGGCGTGATCCCCGCCGAAACGCTGGGCCGCGCGCGCGCCGCCACGGCCATGGGCGCGGTGGTGGCCGTGGGCGAGATCTTTGGCGGCTTCGCTGTGCCGCCTCTGGTCGGACGGCTGGCGGACAGTTACTCGCTTGACGCCACGCTGTACGTGCAACTGGCATTGGGAGCGCTGGCGGGCCTGACCGCGCTGTTCCTGGTGGAAACCAACCAGCGCGTATTGGCGCGCCGACAAGGAGGACTGGCCGCATGAGCTTCGATCCGCGCGCCACGGCGCTCGCCTATCTCGAAACGATCCGCCGGATGGAGCTGGATGCGATGGTGGCGCACTATGCGCCCGGCGCAAGGGTATGGCTGCCCGGGCAGGGATGGATGGAGCCTGCGGGCCTGGCCGCGCTGCTGGATGGCGCGCGCGGGCTGCTGGTGGATGGCATCCATTTCACGCACGAGGATACACTGGTGGACGGCAATCGCGTAGTGGTGCTGACCACGTGCGACAGCCCGCTGAAAAACGGGCGCAACTACGTCAACCAGTTCTGCTTCGTGATCAGCTTCAACGATGCGGGCCTGATCACGGAGTTGCGCGAATATACCGACAGCGCGCCCGCCGTGGCAGCCTTCCACTCCTAGCCTAGCGCCCCGGCTCTACCCGCCGGGCGCGGGTGAAGGTCAGTGCGGACAGGACGGCCGAGACGGCCATGATCAGGCACACCCCGCCCACGGTCAGCGCCAGGTCCAGCTGCACGAAACCAAGGTCCAGCGGCGCGGTGCGCGTGCCCAGCAGCGCTCCGCCCACGATTGGTCCGAAGATCGATCCCACGCGTCCTGCCGTGGTGGCAAAGCCGAGGCCGGTGGCGCGCAGGTGCGGCGGGAAGGCGTAGGCAATGGTCAGCCAGTTGGCCACGGCCGATCCGAACAGCGCCGCGCCCATCAGCGGGGCGATTACCCACAAGGCCTGCTGGTTGCCGGCGAACTGGCCGAACAGCGTGATCAGCACGGCCAGGCTGACCATGGTGAACCACATCATCCGTTTGACGCCGAATGTGCCGCAGAAGAACCCCGCTGTCAGCCCGCCCACGATCCCGCCATACGAAACCCACGCCGAATAGCGCGCGCCGGTGGCGTCCGATGCAGTCGCCTCGGCCACCAGCGGCGGACCCCAGTTGATGATGAAATACCAGGCGAACATGTTGAGCGCGTGGGCGATGAACAGCTTGAACAGCAGCTCGTTACGGTGAACCGGCTGCATGATTTCGCTTAGCGCGGTGGAGCCGGCGGAAGAATCCTCCGGCCGCGGTGGCAGCGCGGTGATTTCCGGCACCGACATGCGCCGCAGGACGGTGTTGGTCGTTTCCAGCGCGCCCTTGGGCTGGCGGGTGAGCAGGAAATCGAGGCTTTCCGGCAGCCACAGGTAAGCGATGGGAAACAACAGCGCCGAAAGCGACGCGCCAACCCAGAAGATGCCGCGCCAGCCATAGGTGTCGAGCACTGCCACAGCCACCACCGCGCCGATGATCGTGCCCACCGGATAGGCCGAGGCGACCGAGGCGGTGGCGAATTCGCGCCGCTTGCTGCTGGCATATTCCAGCGCCATCGTACCCGCTGTGCTGGTCATCCCGCCAATGCCGATCCCGGTGATCAGGCGGCCCAGCGCCATCACGCCAAAGCCGTTCGACACGGCGGATACCGCCATGCCCACGCTCATGAAGGCCAGGCAGATCAGCATCGCCGGGCGGCGGCCCCACTGGTCGGCCACGGGCGAAACGCCTAGCGCGCCCAGCGCCATGCCAACCAGGTTCATCGACAGCAGCGTGCCCAGCAAGGCATCGCTCATCCCCCATTCGCGCTTCAGTGCGGCACCGGCCTGCGCCAGCGCGAGGATATCGTAACCGTCGATCATGTTGATCAGCACGCAGATGGCGACCACGCCGTATTGCTGTGCGTTCATCGCCCGCCCGCGCATCACCTCGCGCGGGTCTCCAGCCTGGCTATAAGGCGTGCCGTCGGTCATCTGCTGATCCTCTCCGTGCCGCTCGACGGCGACTTGCTTGCCTTGCTATGGTGCCTAGGTAGGATCGTCAAAGGGTTTGGGAGAAGGCCGTGGACGAGCACGATACGCTGGTATGCGATGTGACCGCGACGATGAAGTACGTCGTGCGGGGTGAGAAATCGACCTTTTACGCCGGCGACCGGGCGCGCAGCTACTGGCCGGGCGAGGACCACCAGGTGGTGATCCACGACGCGCGGCCCGAGTTGGGCGAGCTGGCGCTGGACCGCAACGGCTTCGTGGTTGTGGACGAGCCGAGCGATACGCAGGACTACACCGACAAGGCCCAGCTCGATGCCTATTGCCGCGCTACCGAGGCGCTGGTGCAGCGGCTGACCGGGGCCAGCAAGGTGATCAGCTTTGGCCCGATCCTGCGGACCAACGCCACCGGCACGCACGGCCACAACCAGCCTGCGTTCGGCGCGCATGTCGATTACGGCGCGAAGACCGTGGGCGATTTCACGCGGAAGATACTGGGCGAGGAAGAAGCCGCGCGGCAACTGGCCAAGCGCCACATGCTGATCAACGTGTGGCGCCCGCTCGCCATGGTGGAAAGTGCTCCGCTGGCGTTGTGCGATGCGCGCACGGTGCAGCGTGAAGACCTGTTCGACAGCGAAATCGTGGGCGGACTTGGCGGGCTGGATTTCTCGCTGTGGGGCTTCAACCTGGCTCACCGGCCCGATCACCGCTGGTACTGGGTGCCGCACATGCAGCCGTGGGAAGCGATGGTGTTCAAGCTGTTCGACAGCAAGGCCGACGCGGTGCAGTTCACTGCCCATTCCGCGTTCGAAGACCCCACCGCGCCCGCCGATGCCGCCCCCCGGCAAAGCGTGGAACTGCGCACCATTGCGTTTCTTGATTGAGGCCCTTCCGCCGCAAGCAATCCTCCCCTAGCAGTAACGACCGTTAGAGTCGCAACGACCGGCCGGGATCTTTTGGGAGAGAGCGTTTTGGGCCATTTCGATTTCCGCGAGACCATCGAGGCGCGCGGCGGCAGTTACACGCTGAATGGGATGGTGGACGAACGCTTCGTTCCAGTGTGGGAAGCCTTCGTTGAGAACTTTCGCGTCGAGGAAGAACTGGGCGCGGGCTGTTCGGTAGTGGTCGATGGCCAGACGGTGGTGGACCTGTGGGGCGGCTGGGCCAAGGCCGGCCGCAGCCAGGAATGGGACCAGCATTCCACCGTCTGCATGATGAGCGTGGCCAAGGGCATCACCGGCATCGCCTTCAACATGTGCGTGGAAGCGGGCCTGATCGATATCGACCTGCCGGTGGCGCATTACTGGCCCGAATTCGCGCAGAACGGGAAACAGGACATCCTGGTGCGCTGGTGCCTGGATCACCGCGCGGGCATTCCGGTGCTGACCACCGACACGATGTATCCCGGCGGGTTCTTCGATTACGAAGGCTATATCCGCGCGCTGGAAGTGCAGGAGCCGCTGTGGCAGCCGGGCACGCGCGCGGCCTATCACGTGCACAACCAGGGTTTCCTGCTGGGCGAGATCATGCGCCGTGTAACCGGCAAGACCGTGGGACCATTCCTGCGCGAGCGGGTGACCGGTCCGCTGCATGCCGAATACGCCATCGGCGGAATGGATGCGGAGGCGCAGAGCCATGTTGCCGAAGTGCTGCCCAACACCGGCGCGCGGCTGTTCGCGGCCAAGGATACCGCCCTGCCGCCCAAGCCGACCACGCCCCAAGGCTGGCAGGACGGCGCGGTGCTGCGCAGCTTTGCCTTCCTGCAGAACCCTGCCGAGCCGTGGCACACCACGATGAATAGTCCCATCTGGCGCACCTGCGAGATCGCCAGCG
>JAZKFK010000385.1:0-2472 GCA_040386475.1 Pseudomonadota bacterium
GTCGATGGCATCGAGCACCGCGGCTTCCGGGATGGTCAGTTGTTTCATGTGTAACTTGGATGAACGCAATGCCAATTCCTGTCAATTGCGTCGCTGTGCGCAGCTTAACGCCTGCCTAAGCAATGGTGCGGTAAGAGTGCGGCGAATGCTGGGGGAGCACCATGGCCGTCCTCGCCGCCGAGAAGCTGAGAATGGAGCCGCGCGTGCGGGCGATGGTGCGCGCTCGCCTGCGTGATTCGGCGGGCGAGCGCGAAATCTGCATCATCGACATTTCGACCAAGGGCTTGTTGGCCACTGCTGCCTCGCCTCCGGTTCGCGGCGAGCTCGTGGAAATAACCATCGGCCGCAACCGGCTGGCGGGCCACGTCAGATGGTCGGGAGCCCGTCGCTTCGGCATTGCCCTGCGTGAACGGGTGAGCGTGGCCGCAATGGCGGAAGGGGGGACTGGCACGGTGGCATTGGCAGCATCGGTCGGTCAGGCGCGTGCCCGCCACGGCATTGGCGATGCGCTGCGCGCCAATCCGCAAATGCTTGGCCGGATGGTCGATTTCGCCGTGCGGCTGGTGGCGGTGGGGTGGATTGCCTTTGGTATCGTGAGCGCAGCCTTCGTTCCACTGGACGGGATCATGACGCGCGGCGATTAAGCCCTGATCCTAGGCCCTTCGCGGCCCCAGCTTGCGGGCCAGCGCGAGGAATTCCTCCACCGACAAGGTTTCCGCCCGCCGGGTGGTCTCGATGCCCAACTCCTCCAGCGCAGCAACGGCACCGGGCAGGCCCTTCACGCTTTGCCGCAGCATCTTGCGGCGTTGGCCAAAGGCGGCCTCGGTCACTTGTGCCAGCCGTGCGGCAGAGACGCCTTCGGGCATGGCGGCGGGGGTGACATGCACGATCGCGCTCATCACCTTGGGCGGCGGGGTGAAGGCGCTGCGATGCACCTTCATCGCCAGCCTGGCATGGGTGCGCCACTGGGCCAGCACCGCCAGCCTGCCGTAAGCCGAGGTATCGGGTTCGGCCACGATCCGCTGGGCCACCTCCTGCTGGAACATCAGCGTCAACGAGGTCCACAGCGGCGGCCAGCTTTCACCATCCAGCCAGCGGACAAACAGCGCCGTGCCCACGTTGTACGGCAGGTTGCTGGCAATGGCGTAAGGCTCGCCCATCAGTTCGGCATGGTCGATAGCCAGAGCGTCGCCTTCGATCACCCGCAGCTTGCCGGGGAAAGCTTCGGCCAGCTCGGCCAGCGCGGGCAGGCAGCGGCGGTCCATCTCGATGGCGGTCACGCGCGCTCCGGCCCGCAGCAGCGCGCGGGTGAGGCCGCCGGGACCGGGGCCGACTTCGAGCACGGCCTTGTCGGTCAAGTCGCCCGGAATGGCGGCGATCCGGTCAAGCAATTGCTCATCGAACAGGAAGTTCTGGCCCAATGCCTTGCTGGCGCTGAGACCGTGGCGGGCGATAACTTCGCGCAATGGCGGCAGGTTCATCCGGCGGACCGATGCGCCGCTGCAGCCGCCGCCATGCGGATTGCAGCCACCAGCGATGCGGGGTTGGCCGTCCCTTGCCCGGCAATGTCGAACGCGGTGCCGTGATCGGGCGAGGTGCGCACGATCGGCAGGCCCAGCGTCATGTTCACGCCTTCGTCAAAATCCAGCGTCTTCAGGGGCACCAGCGCCTGATCGTGGTACATCGCCAGCGCCACATCATATGTGCCGCGCTTGTGGGGGGCGAACATGGTGTCCGCCGGATGCGGGCCGGTGGCGGCGATGCCCTCGGCGATCAGGCTGGCGATGGCCGGCGCAATAACGTCGCGTTCCTCCACCCCCATGCGGCCTTTCTCGCCAGCATGCGGGTTAAGCCCGGCCACGGCGATGCGCGGGGCGGGCAGGCCGAAATCGCGCCGCAGCGCCTTGTCGATCACCCGCGCGCGGCGCAGGATCAGGTCCTGCGTGACCAGCGCGGCGACTTCGGCAATGGCGACATGGATGGTCAGCGGCACGGCCTTGAGGCTTGGGCCGGCCAGTAGCATCACCGCGTCCTCCTCGTCCACCCCGCAGGCATGGGCGAGGTATTCAGTCTGGCCCGGGAAAGCGAAACCCACCGCCGCAAGCGCCGACTTGGCAACCGGCGCGGTGACCAGGCCACTGGCGGCGCCCGACAACGCAAGCGAGGTGGCCAGTTCCAGCGAGTGGAGCGCCAGCGCGGCGCCTTCCGTGTTCGGCTGGCCGGGCAGGTAGCGCCCGTCACCGCCCTCGGCCAGCACGGGCAGGGCAGTAGCGAAGGCCGTGGTTGCTTCGCGTGGATCTTCGATCAGGGCCACCGGCAGGTCGATATCGCGCGACCGGGCCGCAGCTACCAGCACATGCGCCCCGCCAGCCACTACAAACGGCGGCAGGTCCAGCGCCACGCGGTTCGCCCAGGCCGCCGCGATCAGTTCCGGCCCGACACCCGCCGGATCGCCCAATGAGACGGCCAATG
>JAZKFK010000386.1:0-1592 GCA_040386475.1 Pseudomonadota bacterium
ACCTGGCCGGACAGCGGGGCAACCCACTCGCCGCCGATGTACAGCTTGTCGGGATGGGCAATGGTGACGCCTTGAGGGGTCATGATGGTCTCTCCTTAGTAACTTGTCAGAATGGTCAGGGCCTGGGTGTCCAGAGGCAGGCCGCGGCGTTGCAGGTCCAGCTCACGGGTGCGCAGCTTGCCCTGCAGGTCGATCAGGTAGGCATGAATGGCGCGCACTTGCGCTGGCGTCAGGCGGTCATCCCATTTGGGCATCCCGCGTGGCACCAGCAAGCCACCAAGCACGATCTGTTCAAACCCGGCGTGGACGCCCGGCGCCATCCGCCGCAAGTCCGGCAAGGGCGCGCGCGGCTGGTTGGAATGACAGATGGTGCAGTTGGAGGTGAACAGCGCGCCACCTTCAGCGATCATCGCGGGCGTTACGCCAGCGGCTTGCGCGGGCGGCGCCACGGCAGGCTCCAGCGCGGGCAGGTCAGCGGGCACCGGCACTTCACCGCCACCCACCTTGAACACCAGCAGGCGGTTGGCATTGCCCTTGGAATAGGCCGCCGCATAAGGGGGCACGAAGCCCCAGCCGCCGCCCCCCCAGCCGGTCTGTACGGCCACGTATTGCACGCCGTCCACCTCGTAAGTCATCGGTGCGGCCATGATGGTGGAACCGGTGTCGACGTGCCACAGCTCCTCTCCGGTATCGGCATCACGCGCGAACAGGCGCCCGGCGGCATTGCCGTGGAAGATCACGCCGGTCTGCGTGGCGAGCACGCCCTGCCGGTCCTGCCAGCCGAGCGATTCGACCGACCACTTGGTGGCCCCGGTCATCGGGTCGATCGCGCGCAGCTGGCTGGTAAACGGCTGGTCGGTGACCCATTGCCAGTTGGGATGCCCCTCCACCGCGCTGCGCACCGGCGGCGGCAGCGTGGCGGCGGCAGCTTCCAGGTCGGGCGTGAAGATGATCGCCGCACCGGCATTGAGGAAGTTCTTCTCGTGGGGGATCTGGTCCACCGGGCCCGGCAGGAACAGCAGGTTGCCCATGTCCAGCACGTGGGCGAAGTACAGGTTGCGCGTTGGATCGAACGCCGCCGGATACCAATTGCGCGCGCCGGGCGAGCCGGGGAACACGATCTGCGGTTTCGTCGTGTAATCCGACACCTCCGGCGTCAGGATCGGCTTCTGCGTTTCCAGGTCCCAGCCGCTGGCCCAGTTGGTGCGCACGATGGGATTGGCAGCCAGCGCGCGGCCGGTTTCGCGGTCGATCACGAAGAAGAAACCGTTCTTGGGCGTGTGCAGCACCACCGGTCGCTTCTCGCCGCCACCAACGTCGATCTCGGCCAGCGTCATCGGCTGGGTGGCGGTCAGGTCCCAGTTGTCCTGCGGAGTTTCCTGGAAGTGCCACTTCATTTCGCCGGTCGCCCGGTCCAGCGCGACCACCGAATTGAGATACAGGTTGTCGCCCCCGCCGGGGCTGCGGATCGCCTGCGGGTAGGGTCCGCCATTTCCGGTGCCGATGATCACCTGGTCGAACACCGGATCGTAATTGATCGCATCCCACACGGTGCCGCCGCCGCCGATGTCCCAGCGGGTCTGCTCGCTCCA
>JAZKFK010000387.1:0-2422 GCA_040386475.1 Pseudomonadota bacterium
TATTCGCTGGAAGACCTGGAAGACATTCCCGGCACCAAGGTGTTCACCGCCCGGCGCAGCCGCGAGGCTTATCACCTGCACAAGTTCTGCATGAGCCTGATGGCCGACGAAAACCGCCAGGCCTTCCGCGCAGACGAGCGCGCCTACCTCGATCGCTACAAGATGACCGAGGAGCAGAAGCAGGGCGTACTCGCCCGTGACCTGACCCGGCTGATCGAACTGGGCGGCAACATGTATTTTCTGGTCAAGATCGCCAGCACTGACGGGTGGAGCGCGCAAAAGGCGGTTTCCTCCATGTCCGGCATGACCGCCGAGGAATATGGCCAGATGATGAAGGACGGCGGGCGTTCGCCCGACGGCCTGCGCTCGAAGAAGGATCCCAACTGACATGGCGCGCATTACCGCCGGTATCGCCACCAGCCACGTGCCCGCCATCGGCGCGGCGATCGATAACGGGCGCACCCAGGATGAATATTGGGCGCCGGTGTTTGAAGGCTACGAATTCGTCAAGGAATGGATCAAGGACAACACGCCGGACGTGGTGATCCTAGTCTACAACGATCATGCGTCGGCCCTGATGCTGGACATCGTGCCTACCTTCGCGCTGGGCTTTGCCGAGGAATTCCTCCCCGCCGACGAAGGCTGGGGCCGCCGCCCCGTGCCCACGGTGTACAACCACCCGGATCTGGCCGCGCACATTGCCGAGCAGCTGGTGATCGACGAGTTCGATATTACCCTGATCAACGAGATGGACGTGGACCACGGCCTGACCGTGCCGCTGTCGCTGGTGTTCGGCCAGCCCGAGGAATGGCCGTGCAAGGTCATCCCGCTGGCGGTCAACGTCACCCAGTTCCCCACCCCCAGCGGCGAACGCTGCTGGAAGCTGGGCGAGGCGCTGCGCAACGCGGTCAAGACCTTCCCGGAAGACCTGAACGTACAGGTGTGGGGCACCGGCGGCATGAGCCACCAGCTGCAAGGCACCCGCGCCGGCCTGATCAACGCCGAGTTCGACCAGCGCTTCATCGACCTGCTGGCGCACGAGCCTGAGGAACTGACCTATATCACCCGGCTGGAATACCTGCGCGAGACCGGCACCGAGGGGATCGAACTGATCATGTGGCTGATCATGCGCGCCTCGCTGGGCTATGGCGTGGAGGAAAAGCACCGCTTCTACCGCGTGCCCGCCAGCAACACGGCCGTGGGCCATGTGGTCTACGAGGCGCGGAGCTAGGAAAGCGTCTTCCCAAGCACCGGCGAAGCCACGCCCAGCGCCAGCTCCGCATCCGAAAAGCGGATCGGCGTGCGCAAGCCGCGGATCCCCTCCGGCAGGTCGATCACCATGCCGCGCGCGACCACTTGCGGGTCGGTTAGCGCCTGTTCCACGGTGTTGATCGGCCCGGCGGGAATGCCCTCGCCCTCCAGGGCTGACAGCAGGGCATCCCGTTCCCAATCGGTCGTGCGCGAGGCAACGGCTGCCGATACCGCCACGCGGTCGGCCACGCGGCCCGCGTTGGTGGCCCAGTTATCGGGCGGGTTGAGGTCCAAAAGGTCAGCCAACCGCTGGAACTGGGCGTCATTGCCCACCGCGATGATCGCCCAGCCATCCGCGCAGGGGAATGCCTCGTAAGGCACGATATTGGGATGGGCATTGCCCAGCCGCGTGGGCGAAACACCGCTGGCGAGGTAGTTCATCGCCTGGTTGGCCAGCGTGCCAACCATCACATCCAGCAGCGCCATGTCCACCAGCTGGCCTTTACCTGTGCGGGCACGCATATGAAGCGCCGCCTGGATGCCGATGACTGCATAAAGCCCGGTCAGGATATCGGCGTAGGCAACGCCGATCTTTTGCGGTGCGCCCGCCGGATCGCCGGTCAGGTCCATGATCCCGCCCATGCCCTGCACGATAAAATCATACCCGGCGCGCGGGGCATAGGGGCCATCCTGCCCGAAGCCGGTGATCGAGCAATAGACGAGACCGGGGTTGGCTTCCTTGAGGCTGGCATAGTCGAGGCCAAACCTGGCCAGGCCGCCCAGCTTGAAATTCTCGATCACCACGTCGGCCCCGGCGATCAGCTCCTTCACCTCGGCAAGGTCCGCCGGATCGCGGAAATCGGCCACCATCCCGGTCTTGCCGCGATTGACGGCGTGGAAATAGGCCGCGTCCTTGCTGCCATCGCTGCGCTCGATAAACGGCGGCCCCCAGCCGCGCGTATCGTCGCCTTCCGGACTTTCGACCTTGATCACCTCGGCCCCAAGGTCAGCCAGCACCTGCCCCGCCCATGGCCCGGCGAGGATACGGGCAAGTTCGACGACCTTGATGCCGTGGAGTGGGGTGTTGGGCGATGTCATTGAGGCGCAATCTTGAACACCCGCTCGGCATTGCCGTGGCACAGGGCGTGCATTTCGGCCTCGGTGCAGGCGA
>JAZKFK010000388.1:0-2481 GCA_040386475.1 Pseudomonadota bacterium
TCGGCGGCAGCCAGCCGGAATACCGCGTGAACGTGCGCGTGATTACCCAGATGGCGTGGCACAGCCTGTTCGTGCATACCCTGCTGGTGCGCCCCACGGCGGATGAACTGGCCGCCTTTGCGCCCGAATACACCATCATCAACCTGCCCAGCTTCAAGGCCGATCCGGCCCGCCACGGCTGCCGCAGCGACACCGTGATCGCGGTCAACTTCACCGAAAAGCTGATCCTGATCGGCAACACTGAATATTCGGGCGAGATGAAGAAGGGCGTGTTCGGCCTGCTCAACTACCTGCTGCCTGCGCAGGGCGTGATGCCGATGCATTGTTCGGCCAACATCGGCGCTGACGGCAAGAGCGCGATCTTCTTCGGCCTGTCCGGCACCGGCAAGACCACGCTGAGCGCCGATGCCAGCCGCACGCTGATCGGCGATGACGAGCATGGCTGGTCCGACCAGGCAGTGTTCAACTTCGAAGGCGGTTGTTACGCCAAGATGATCAACCTGTCGGCCGAGGGTGAGCCCGAGATCTACGCCACCACGCAGATGTTCGGCACGATCCTGGAAAACGTGGCGATGGATCCCGCCACGCGCGAACTGGACTTCGACGACAACAGCAAGACCGAGAACACGCGCGGCGCCTATCCGATCGAGTTCATTCCCAACACCAGCGAGAAGAACCTCGGCCCGGCACCCAGCAACGTGATCATGCTGACCGCCGATGCCTTTGGCGTACTGCCTCCGATCGCGCGGCTGACCGCCGACCAGGCGATGTACTACTTCCTCAGTGGCTACACCGCCAAGGTGGCCGGTACCGAGATTGGCGTGACCGAGCCGGAAGCGACCTTCTCCACCTGCTTCGGCGCTGCCTTCATGCCGCGCCATCCTTCGGTCTACGGCAACCTGCTGAAGGAGCGGATCGCCAAGGGCGGGGCGCAGTGCTGGCTGTTCAACACCGGCTGGACCGGCGGCAAGTATGGCGTTGGCAAGCGGATGCCGATCAAGGGCACGCGCACGCTGCTGAACGCCGTGCTCGATGGCTCGCTGGAAAATGTCGAGTTCCGCAAGGACGAGAACTTCGGTTTCGAAGTGCCGGTCTACGTGCCAGCACTGGAAGCGGCTGGCGTGGACATGACCATCCTCGATCCGCGCAGCACCTGGGCCGATGCGGCCGAGTATGACGCCACCGCGCAAAAGCTGGTGCAGTTGTTCGTCGACAACTTCCAGCAATTCACCGCTTACGTGGACGAAGGGGTCCGCCAGGCCGCGCCTGCCGCCGCCCCGGTAACTGCCAGCGCCTGATCCGGTCCGGACAAAGCATCCCGGGCCTTGAGCCAAGACCCGGGATACTTTTGCCGATGACCAACCAGTTTCCGATCCGCCTGTTTGCCGATGACGCCGACGTGCGCCGCGTCGCCGCTGGCCTGCTGGACCGCAGCCTGCCGCGTGCCGAATGGACGCACGAAGCGCACCTGGCCGCCTGCGCCTGCCTGTTGCTGGACTATCCGGACTTCGTGCCCGAGCGTGACCTGCCGGGCACTATTGCTGCCTATAACGCGGCGGTGGGCGGGGTGAACGATGCCCGCCAGGGCTATCACGAGACGATCACGCAGTTTTACGTCTTGGTCGTGCGGGCGCACCTGGCGCAAGAGCGCGCGGGCACCCTGGCCCAGCGGGTGAACCGCCTGCTCGCCAGCGAGCGCGGCGCGCGTGACTATCCCTTGCGCTTCTGGTCGGGCGACCTGCTGTTCATCCCGCAGGCCCGGCTCGGCTGGGCGCCGCCAGACTTGCGCCCGCTGGCGGAATGCTGACTTGCACAGTTCCTTCCAAGCGCCGATGATAAGTGCCGAGGATCGTCAATACGGGAGTGAGATTGCAATGAGCATTTTGAACGACGTCCTGAAGAATATCGTCGGAGCGCCGGATGACGTGGTGAACCTGGCCGAGAAGGTCGGTATTTCGCCCTCGATGGCGGAGAAGGCCATCGCTGCTCTGGGGCACGCGCACCAAATGAAGGGCGATACCGTGGAACTGGCCTCGGCGCAGACCGGGCTCGACACTGGGGTACTGTCTCAGATCGTCGAACAGATCGGCGGCGAGGGCTCGCTCACTCACTTCGCTTCGCTGCTGGAGAACAACCCGCAGGCCAAAGGGCTGCTCGACATGTTCGACCGCGATGGTGACGGCAATCCGCTGAATGACGTGGCCAATGCCGCCAAGGGCCTGTTCGGGCGCTGAGCCGGACGCTGACAAGACGGAATTTGCTGGCTGACCGCGCGGACGGCTCGTAGGGGCATGCGCCAAGCCGATACCTTGGCTTCAGGAGTTCTATGACTTCGCGCGAATCGACTGCACTGCTGACCTTGCGCGATGATCGCGCCGATGGCGAAGCATCGACCACGCTGGGTGACCGCGTGGCGGTGTGGGCCTACGGCGCGATCACCTGGCCCTTCCTGGCCTACAGCCTGTGGGGCGGCACCAAGGC
>JAZKFK010000389.1:0-3564 GCA_040386475.1 Pseudomonadota bacterium
CGCAATGCGGGCACGAGTACGAGATGAACACGGTGAGCTTGGTGCTGGCCTGCGGATTGCCGAGCAGGTGGCCGCCGGTGGTTTCGGTAAAGGTTGTGCCCCAGTTGCGGCGGGTCTGGGCCTGCGCGCTTTCCGGCGCGGTGGCCACGAAAGTCAGAGCAGCGGCCGTAAGGGCAAACAGGGCAGTCTTCAGCGTCATTCTCAGTCGTCCTTCGAGCCAAGCGATCTGGCGAGAGATTCCAGTACGGTGCGCAGTTCCGGATCGCCAATGTCGCGCAAGCTGTCGCCCAGTTCCAGCGGAATGGGCTTCAGGCTGGGCGGCGCGGTGCGCCCGCCTTCTGCACGATCGGGCTGAACCGCGCCTTGCCGCAGCTTCACCTTGGCCACCGCGCCATAGCCAAAGAAGCGGTTCACCCGTTCGATGATCTCCGGGATCACGTGCTGGATCAGCGGTGCATGGGCGGGCAGCACCACCAGTTGCAGGATGCCATCGGCCTTTTCGCCGGGCGGGAAGCGAATTGATTCGGGCTGGCAGACGCGCGCATGGGTGGGGCCGACAATCTCGGGCCAGCGGCTGACCACGCTGCTCTGCACGAAGCCGAAGCGGCGGAAGGCGGCGCGGCCGATCTGCGGCACCAGATCCGATACCGCGCGCGCTTCGCCACCGCGCGGCCGTTCATACGGGCGCGCGATGGGGGCTTTCCGCTTCGGCTTGTCGCTGCTGCTTTCCATTGGCCACCTGCCTATGCCATGGCGGGCCGATGGACAACAGCGCAGCGCTGAGTGTGGCGCCTCTCTTGCTCGATTGGTACGATCACCACGCGCGCCGCCTGCCGTGGCGCGTTCCGCCGGGTGAGGGTCCGGGGGACGAGGCGCCCGATCCGTACCGCGTGTGGCTGTCCGAAGTGATGCTGCAGCAGACCACCACAGCTGCTGTTGCCCCCTATTTCGCGCGTTTTACCGCCCGCTGGCCCACGGTGCAGGCGCTGGCCGCCGCACCCGAGGCGGACGTGATGGCCGAGTGGGCGGGGTTGGGATACTATTCGCGTGCCCGCAACCTGGTGCTGGCTGCGCGCGCGGTGGCGGACCTGGGCGGCTTTCCCGATACCGAGGAGGGCTTGCGGGCGTTGCCGGGATTGGGCGCCTATACCGCCGCTGCCGTGGCCGCGATTGCCTTTGGCCGCCGCGCAGTGGTGGTGGACGCCAATGTGGAGCGGGTGGTGGCGCGCCTGTTCGCCATTGCCGAACCGCTGCCAGGTGGCCGCAAAGCGATCCGCGCCGCCGCCGATGCGATCACGCCTGATGGCCGCGCGGGCGATTTCGCGCAGGCCATGATGGACCTTGGCGCCACGATCTGCACCGCGCGCGATGCCCGTTGCCTGCTGTGTCCGTTGCAGGCCCAATGTCTCGGACGGGCCAACGGGAATCCGGTGCGCCTGCCGGTCAAGGCGGCGAAGAAGGCGCGGCCCAGCCGTCGCGGCACGGCGTTCTGGATTGAACGCGAGGGTGCCGTGTGGCTGGTCACCCGGCCCGGCAAGGGCATGCTGGGCGGGATGCGGTCGCTGCCCGATGATGGTTGGTCGGCACGCGGCGATGGTTCGGGCGAAGGGCCGCTGGCTGGCGCGTGGCAGCCGGGCGGCGTGGTGCGCCACACCTTCACCCATTTTGATCTGGAGCTGGCCGTGGCGGTATTCGCGGGTCAGGCAGCGCCGGCGGGGGATGGCGAGTGGTGGCCGCTCGACCGGCTGGGCGAGGCGGGCCTGCCGACGCTGTTCGCCAAGGCAGCTCAGTTGATCGCGGCGCGCGCCTAGAAGATCCCGCCGCCCAGCGTCAGCCGCACGGCGCAGACCAGCAGGATCACCAGGCAGAAATTGCGCCCGCCGTTGGTGCTGGACAAGGCGCCCAGCACCACGCCGGTCACCACCAGCGGCAAGGCCAGCCAGTTGCCCCAGCCAAGCAGCGGAATCTGCGATGGGATGACGATCAGCAGCGAAAAGAGTCCAGTCAGGATCGAGAGGGCGTTCAGCATGTGTGTTAGATAGTTAAGGCACCGGCGGCGTGCAAGACTTGCTGGCAGCTTGCGAGATGCTACGGTCCACGCCAAGCAATGGGAGAGATTGCGTGCCGGTTCAATTCACTCGCCGCCAGTTCACCGGATCGGCCGCCGCGCTGGCCACCATCGCCGCCTTGCCCCGCGCCGCACAGGCACAGGCCGCGCTGGCCCCGTTCGAACTGCGGTGGCCGCAACTGGTAGCGCTGATGCGGGGCTATGTCGTACCGGGCAAGGTGCCGAACATGGTCGCGGGGCTGGGTTGGGGCGCTTACACCCCAGACTTCTTCGCGCTGGGTAACACCAGTTTCTCCAGCGCCGTGCCGGCTGACGAGAACTCGCTGTACCGCATTTATTCGATGACCAAGCCGATCACCGGCATGGCTGCGATGATGTGCATCGACGACGGATTGCTGACGCTCGATACCCCGCTGGCCGAAATCTACCCGGGCTTTGCCCAGGTGCAGGTGCAGAAAGTGTATGATGGCCCGATCACGCCGGACAACCTGGAGCCAGCCGTGCGTCCCGTCACCGTGCGCCATTGCCTGACGCACACCGCAGGGTTGGGCTACTCGGTGGTGCAGCAGGGTCCGCTTGCCACGGCTTATGACAATGCCGGCCTGTCGCCCGCGCAGGTTTCGCGGCTGGAACTGCCTGGCACGTTCCGCGCACCGGCCGTGCGGAACCTCCAGACCTTTGCCGAGCGGCTGGCGACAATGCCGCTGGTCTACCAGCCGGGCACCAGGTGGTCCTATTCGGTCGGCCTCGACCTGCTGGGCGCGGTGATCGAGAAGGTCAGCGGCAAGGCGTTCGACTCCTTCCTGCAGGAGCGCATTTTTGATCCCTGTGACATGACTTCGACGGCCTTCCGTGTGGGCGTGGCAGACGTTGGCCGGCTGACCGCCAACTATTCATTGATCGATGGCACGCTGGTACCGATCGACCTGCCGGAAAGCTCGGTCTATCTTGATGAACCGGCATTCCCTTTCGGCGGCTCGGGCCTTGCTTCCACCTCGCGCGATTACGACCGCTTCCTGACGATGCTGGCCAATGGCGGCGAGATTGACGGGCGGCGGGTGATGGATGCCCAAAGCGTGGCCATCGGCACCAGCGACCTGTTCCCCGATACCATGGCGGCAGATGGACGGTTCCAGTTTGGCAGCCGCACTTTCGGTTATGGCGCTGGCGGGCTGGTAGGCACTGGCGATGCCGAGGGGCTGTATGGCTGGTTCGGCGCGGCGGGCACGTGCGGTCTGGTCAACATCAAGCTGGGCCTGCGCCACAATCTCATGACGCAGTACATGCCCGCCCAGGCCTATCCCTTGCAGAACGATTTTCCCGTGGCCGTGGCGGCGGATGCCATGGCACAGTCATCACGCGGGTGATGCGCACGGCTTTCAGCGGCCACGGGCTGGACCGGGCCGATCATGTGCGCAGCGATGCAGCAGCCCTGGCCGATTTGCGCGCCACTCCGCAAGCGCGGGTGCTGGTGCTCGATGGCCTCTCGCCCCTGC
>JAZKFK010000390.1:0-1737 GCA_040386475.1 Pseudomonadota bacterium
ACGGCATCGAGCCGCACGCGGGGCATGGCCTGACTTACGAGAACGTCCAGCCGATTGCGGCCATCCCGCAACTGGCCGAGCTCAATATCGGGCATTACCTAGTGGGCGAGGCGGTGTTCGTGGGGCTGGAAACGGCCGTGCGGCGGATGCGCGACCTGATGGACGCGGCGCGGTGAAGCGCACGTCATGATCATCGGCCTCGGTTCCGACCTGTGCAATATTGAGCGGATCCAGAACTCGCTCGACCGTTTTGGCGAGCGGTTCATCCAACGGGTATTCACCGATGTGGAGAACGCCAAGGCCGCGCGTCGGCCGCATACCCGCGCGGGCACCTATGCCAAGCGGTTCGCCGCCAAGGAGGCTTTCTCCAAGGCGGTGGGAACCGGGTTCAAGCGCGGGGTGTTCATGAAGGACATCGGCGTGGTCAATGCTCCATCAGGAGCGCCCACGCTGCACCTCACCGGCGGCGCGGCGGCGCGGCTGGAACAGATGATCCCCGCCGGATTTGAAGCAAAGATCCACCTGACCTTGACCGATGATCATCCTTGGGCACAAGCCTTTGTAATCATTGAGGCCTTTGAGCTTAAGGATAGACCCGCGTGAGTGATCTGCCCAGCGAACACGCGCAGGCCGAACTATTCGTAAGCGAGGCGAAGGCGCCCGTGCGACAGCCTGTCAACTGGGTGGCCGAACTGCGCGGCTTGGCACTGATGCTGCTGGGCGTGCTGGCCTTCCACAGCTTTGTGGCCAAGCCGTTCTACATCCCCTCCGGCTCGATGATGCCGACGCTGCTGGTGGGTGACCGGCTGGTGGTGAGCAAGTATCCCTACGGCTGGAACTGGTCGTCCTTGTCGCTCCATCCCATGGCCCGCGACATCTGGCGGATCGCCCCGTCCGCGCCCGAGTACGGCGATATCGTGGTGGTCATGCCGCCCGAGGGCTCATACCCGCTGACCGAGTATATCAAGCGCGTGATTGCCCTGCCGGGCGACCGCATCGCCGTAGTTGACGGGCAAGTCGTGCTCAACGGCCAGCCGATCCGCCGCGAGCTTGTGCCACCGGTGCGGCTGGCGGCGGCCAACCAGAACCTGTGCGACGAGCGCCCCTGCCTCGACGTATTCGCCGACAGCCTGACGCGACTCGACACCGGCGAGCAGGTGTACGAGCCGGAGACGTTCCAGGAGACGCTGCCCAACGGCGCGACCTATCTGGTGATCGACCACATGCGCCAGGGCCTCGACAACTTCGGCGAGCTGACCGTGCCTGCCGGCCATGTGTTCCTGATGGGCGACAACCGCGACCATTCGGCCGACAGCCGCGCGCCCGGCCCGCCGTTCGGCAATGGCCTTGGCGGCACCGTGCCGTTCAGCGATATTGGCGGGCGGGCCGAGTTCATTACCTTCAGCCTCGACGGCCGGTCCAGCTACAATCCCTTGACCTGGCTGCCCGCCTTGCGGCCAGATCGCGCCTGGACCAGCCTGAGGCCGCCATTGCAAGGGAGCGCCGCGGAATGACCGACGAAGCCGAGACCAGCAGCCGCCCCGAAGGTATCGAGAACATCGGGGCCAGTCCCACGCGCATTACCAGCCCGGCGATCCGCCAGGAAGTTGCCCGCGCGGCGGTGTGGATCGGCATGGTCGGTTTGTTCGTGCTGGCGGTTTATATCTCGCAAAGCCTGCTGGTGGTGTTTGGCGCCATGGTCTTTGCGGCCATGATCGATGGCGGCTCGCGCCTGCT
>JAZKFK010000391.1:0-8418 GCA_040386475.1 Pseudomonadota bacterium
GGCACGGATGGCGTTGGCCATGAGGGAGGAGGAGGTGTCAGCCATTTGCTTGAGGTCCAGGTGGGTGAGGAGGCGAGGGGGCAGCTCCCGCATCCGGCAGGCGATGCAAACACGCCAGCGAACACGGGAAAACCCCAGATTTTACGGGATGCGCCGCGTCGCACCCGCCCGCCCGCCGGTACTCGCCGGGTGTTTCGGGGTCGCTATGAATTCAATAGCTGCCTGTGACCGCGCGACAGGGGCCAGAGGCCGATTTGATGCATAACGGTGATAATCCACAGCCATGAGCACCCAAGCCCTGATTCTGGCCGCTGGCCGCGGCGAACGCATGCGTCCGCTGACCGACCACACCCCCAAACCCCTGCTGGAGGTTCAGGGCAAACCGCTGCTCGCCTGGCACCTGGAAAAGCTCGCCGCTGCCGGTGTGAAAGACGTGGTGATCAACACCGCCTGGCTGGAGGCGCAGTTTCCGGCCGCGCTGGGGGACGGCAGCGCCTTCGGCCTGCGCATCCGTTATTCGCACGAAGGCGCGCAGTTTGGAGGCGCGCTGGAAACTGCGGGGGGCATCGCAACGGCCCTGCCGCTGCTGGAGGACGCGCCCTTCTGGTTGCTGGCCGGGGATGTGTTCATGCCGGGCTTTGACTTTCCTGCCTCCGATGCGCACCGCTTCGCTGCCTCCAGCGCGCTGGCCCACATCTATCTGGTGCCGAATCCTCCGCACAACCCCCATGGCGACTTCGGCGTCAACCCGGACGGCCTGGCGCTGTCTCGCGCCGCCGAACAGTTCACCTACAGCACTGTAGGCCTGTATCACCCGGCCCTGTTCCGGGACACGCCGGCCGGGCAAAAAGCCTCACTGGCGCCCCTGCTGCGCCAGGCCATGCAGGGCGGCCAGGTCACCGCGGCGCTATATTCAGGTCCATGGACCGACGTGGGCACGCCCGAACGCCTGGCCGAACTGAACACCACACGCTGACAGAAAAAGGCGCTTCATTCATGACTATTTACGAAAAACGCCGCGCCGCCGTTGCACGTGCCCTGAAGGGCGCCGGTGGCGGCATCGCCGTGCTGCCGACCGCGCCTGAACTGGCGCGCAACCGCGACAGCGACTTTGCCTACCGGCACGACAGCTATTTCTATTACCTGACCGGCTTCAGCGAACCCGGTGCATGGCTGGTGATAGACGCCAGCGGCCGCAGCACGCTGTTTTGCCGGCCCAAGGATTTGGAGCGAGAGATCTGGGACGGCATCCGCCTCGGTCCCAAGGCCGCGCCTGCGGCGCTGGGCGTGGATGCGGCTTTCAGTGCCGACGCGCTGGAAGAAAAAATGCCGCTGCTGCTGCAGAACCAGAAGGCCGTCTGGTACCCGTTTGCCACCCATGCCGGCCTGGAGACGCAAGTCGATGGCTGGCTCGGCAAGGTGCGTGCGCGCATCCGCTTCGGCGCCGAATGCCCGCAAAGCCAGCACGACCTGTGCCGCGTTCTCGACGACATGCGCCTGTTCAAGGATGCGCATGAAGTCGCCATCCTGAAGCGCGCCGGAAAAATTTCGGCCGGTGCGCATGTGCGCGCGATGCAGACTTCGGCGGCCATGCTGCGCAAGCCGGTCCCCGGCGGACTGCGCGAGTACCACCTGGAAGCCGAGCTGCTGCATGAGTTCCGCCGCCATGGCTCACAATGGCCGGCCTACACCAGCATCGTCGCCGCCGGCGCCAATGCCTGCGTGCTGCACTACCGCGCTGGCGACGCCGAACTCAAGGACGGCGACCTGTGCCTGATCGACGCCGGCTGCGAGCTCGACGGTTATGCCAGCGACATCACGCGCACCTTCCCGGCCAACGGCAAGTTCACGCCCGCGCAGCGCACGCTGTACGACATCGTGCTGGCCGCGCAGGACGCTGCGGTCAAAGTGACCAAACCCGGCAAACGTTTCATGGACCCGCACGACGCGGCCACGCGCGTGCTTGCCCAGGGCATGCTGGACACCGGTCTGCTCGACAAGAAGAAACACGGCAAGGTTGACGACGTGATCGAATCGGGCGCCTACCGCCAGTTCTACATGCACCGCACCGGCCACTGGATGGGCATGGATGTGCACGACTGCGGTGATTACACCGAGCCCGGCAGCAAGCCGCGCGAAGAACAAGACGCACTCGGCCAGACCGTGATGCGCAAGCCCTCGCGCATCCTGCGGCCCGGCATGGTGACCACCATCGAGCCCGGCATCTACGTACGCCCGGCCAAAGGTGTGCCCAAGGAATTCTGGAACATCGGTATCCGCATCGAGGACGACGCGCTGGTGACGGCCAAAGGCTGCGATTTGTTGACGCGCGGTGTTCCAGTGAAGGCCGATGAGATCGAGGCGCTGATGCGGGCCTAGGTGCCTGCCGTCAGTCGGCCTCTTCCACGCCCAACACGGTTTGGGCCCACTGCGGCAGATGATCGGCGAAGGTCGTCACCTTGGCGCCCTCGCACATCGCGACCATGAACGGTCCGCCGTCCTCCATGTCCCGGCCTTCATAAAGATACGCGACCGTCGCCAGACTGACTGCTTGGGTCAGATGGCTCAAGCTGCGGGGGTAACGCGCGAGGATTTTGTCCTGCGGTACAAAATGCCCGCCTTCCTCTACACGGCTCTTTACTCGCGCCAGCAGCCGCTGGGGGTCGTCCAGTGCCACGACATACAGGGCCACCACGTAACCTTGCGCCAGCGCCTCGTCGATCAGGGCCAGCTTGGACTCATGGGAAAAAACTGTTTCGCTGACAAACGACTCGCCACCTGCGAGTTTGCTCGCCCGTTGCGCGTCGGCCCAGTCTCTGGCGGCTTGTGAACGCTGCACAGGATCACTGATGTGTTGCAGGTGCTCACGCTCAAAAAGGTCAGCGTTGACAAACGCCAGGTCGGCGCTGAGGATGCCAGCGCGCACCAGGGCGCGGTAAAGGGTGGACTTGCCCGCGCCATTGGGTCCCGCCAGCAGGTGAAAGATCGGCGTCAAGGCTCAGTTGGCAAGTTTGCGGTTTTCCTCCACCACTTCCCGTACCCGTTGTGCCAGCGAGCCGCTGACTTCAGCCGCCAGCAAGCGGCTCGTCAGGTCTGCGACGGCGCGCGTTTGCTGTGCCTTGCGCGCCGCAGCTTCATACGCCTCAATCGCCGTCTGCGCCTCTTGAACCGTCAAGCCCGAATGCTCGACCACGCGGCCCAGGGTGGCCCAATATTCGATCTGGCCTGCCGCTGATCGGCGCAGGGGTTGAGCGGCTTCGCGCGCCTGTTCGACCAGGCTCAGCGGAAGCTTGACGGATGCGAAGTTGCTGGAGGTGGTCATGAATCGCTCCTTTATGGCGCATTTTGCGCCATAAAGCATAAAACGGCAAGCCCTTGCCCTGCCATGGCTGGTTATGGCCTGAGGCCTTACAGGGTGGGTGCTGGCGTATCCAGTCGGCGCTGAACAAGCACACCGCGCGGAGCAGGCGCGTTGGCTTGCGCCTCAGTGATGGTCACGATGGCGGAACGCTCGCCCCGGCTGACCCGGATCTGCAAAGGCAAAGCGCCAGGCGGTGGGGTGCTGGCGACAAAAACCTGCTTGTCAGCGTCATAACGCAACCAGCCCGGCAGTGGCCGGCCGCTGAGCGTCGTGGCTTCGACCGGGGTGCTGGTGCCCGCAGCGGCCCCCAGCACACCAGACGGCATCGAAAACTGGAAGCCAGACCCGTCGCTGGCCACCGTGACCTCAACGAGGCCGGGCGCCTGATCCGTGGCCTCGCGAAGCGCGCTGACGGAAAGACAGCCTGAGCCGGCCGCGCCCGCTGTACCGCAGCCGCCTGAGGCTGTCGGGGTACCTTCCACCAGGGCATTGGCGTCCGCTACCGACAGACCAGCAGTCCGGGCGCGAAACACCGGAGTTGGCGGCGGCGCAGCGAACAAGGCGCCAGATACACCCGAAAGATCAGTGATGCTGGCACGGGTGATGGCGGTGGTATCCAGCAATTCATAGTTGTCTGCCGCCGCGCCGCCCAGCTTGATGCCGGTGACGTACACAATTTTGTTGCCGCCCACAAATGGCGTGTTGAAGTTGCCAGTGGCCGTGGCCACCGAGAGGGCGTCACCCGCCACCAGGCCGGCAAAGCCCGCCCCGCCTGTATTCAGCGTGGCGCTGGTGTTGCCATCCACCACCTTGTTGTTGCCGGTGATGCCGCTCACGCTGGTGATCGGTGCGCGCTTGATTTCCATGGCACCGTTGCTCAGCAACAGCGTGTAGTTTTCATTGTTGGTAGCGCCGGAAACGATGGTGACCGGGCCATCAGCCACGGGTGTGTTGAAGACCGCCGAACTTGTACGGGTAACACCCACGCTGGTTGCGGTATCGCCGTCAATGAATCCGGTTGCGGAGCCTGTGAACCCGGGGTTCGCCTGCCCGTACACCCGCGCGACATTGTCCGAAGTGATTGTCAGGGTAGGCGCCACGCGGTAGAGGAACATGTTGGCGCTGCCGCCCGGCGTGAAGCTTGCGGCGGTGTTGTAGCGCTTGTTGTAGCCGCCCGTCACACCTTGTATCGTGGTGGCCGGGTCACCGCTGTACACCAGATACCGGCCCGACACAGCGCTGATGCCGTTGACACCTGCGTTATTCACCAGTTTGCCACCCGTGCTGGTCCCAGCCGCGTTGCTGCTGCCAGCCTTCAGAACAATGGCGTCACCGGTGCCGTTTGAAGTCACGGCATTGGCCAGGGTCAGATCCGACGCGGCGCCAGTGGTTTCAATTTTGGCGGCAACTGCCGTGGTGACACCCACCACACCGGCCACCGTACCCACGGTCAGCGCACCGGTCTGGCTGTAATCGATGCTGCCGGTATTGGCTGCCAGCGTGCTCACCGCATTGCCGCTATGGCGCAATGTGTGGTTTCCGCCGGTGCCCGTCAGCGCCAGCCCGGATGCGCTGATCGCGCCCGACTGGGTCACCACACCGCCGGCCGAGAGCGTGGCAATGCCAGTGGTTGCCACGGCGGCAACGTCAAAACCATTGGTGTCGGTGTATTGAATCGCCCCGGCCGAAGTGGCCTGGAGATTGATCGTTCCGGCGTTGTTGCCGCTGTTGGCCAGTGTGATGGCGGAATTTGCCACCGAGTTCTGCACTTTCAGCGTGCCCGCCGTGATGTTGCCGGTAGCGGCCGTCTGGGTGACAGCGCCGCCCGCCAGCAGGTCGAGCGTGCCGGCGACGTTCGATGCCGCGCTGCCCACCCCCATGTTGATCGCGCCAGTGGCAACAAAGGCACTGCCCCCCGCCGTGGTGTTGACGTCCAGGTTGCTGGCCGCCACGTTGATGCGGTCGCCGCTGCTGCCAATGTTGCCGTTGGCATTGAGGGTGACATTGGTGGCGGTGAGGGTTTGCGTGCCGCTGTCGGTGATCGATCCGGCATTGAGCGTCAGGGTCTTGCCTGCCAGATTCACCGGGGCACCGATCGTCATGACACCGGTGCTGGCGGTGTCGCCCACCACGATAGGCCCGGTCACCCCGGTTACACCCAGAAAGCGAGCCATCTCCAGCGTGGACAGGTCAAAGTCCGAACTTCCCGCAATCGACATGGCACGCGCTGCAGTTTTCGGTTTTAGCGTGAGCACGCCGGACGTGCTGAAAGCGTTGTCGCCGGTATTGGCCGCGGTGCTGATCGCAAGACTGTCGGCCACCACTGTGATGGCGCCTGTTCCTGCGCTGACATCGACGTTGGTGTTCTGCGTGTAGGCGCCGGTACCCGCATCCACCGATATCGCCCCGCCGGTGCCCACCGCCGCGCCGCCTGTTGCGCTGCCGCCAACTGCGTTGAGGTTGTTTGCCAGCGTGATGCCCAGCCCGGACCCTGCCGCATCCAGCGTGATGGCCCCGGCGTTGCCGCCCGCTGCCACGCCCGCCACACCGTTGCCGCCAGTTGTGATGATCGTCCCCCCCAACGCAACACTTCCGCTGGTTGATCTGACACTCACCGCAGCGCCATGGCCGCCTGCCTGATTGGCGCCATTGCCCGCACTGCCGGCAGCATTTACAGCGCCCAGCGCTGTGATGGAGCCGCCGGCACTGACTGTGACCAGACCGGCGTTACGCCCTGCGGCATTTGCATTGGCCGCACCGCCCGTGCTGGAAATCGTGCTAGCACTCAAAGTCCCGGTGGTGGTCACACTGACCGCGCCGCCGTTGCCGTTGGCCCCGCCCACCGTGCTCAAGGCGCCCACGGTGACGTTGCTGCCCGTCAGCGTGATCGAGCCCGCCGCGCCGCCTGCGCCGGTACCTGTCGCCCCACCGGTCGATGCCGTGATGCCAACCGTGCTCAGCGTGCCCGCGCCGGTGATGGACACCACGCCTGCCGCGCCTCCGGTCTGGTTGGTGCCGTTGGCTGCGCTGCCGCTGGCAGTGATGGCCCCGGTGATGTTTCGGTTCACGCCCGAGATCGTGATGTCGCCAGCATTGCTGCCAGCACGCGTGCCTGACGCCAGTGCGGTGCCGCTGGTGTTGATGGTGGTGGTGACTGTCACGCCGCCCTGGGAGGACAGGGTCACCGCCCCGCCGTTGCCGCCGGCACCGCCCGAGGTGTCGATCGCCCCCGTACCCAGCGCTTGGCCGGCTGCGTTGTTGGTCACGCTGATCGTGCCGGCGGTGCCGCCCAGCCCGGTGCCCAGCGCTGCTCCCGTTCGCGCCGTCAAGGCCCCCAGCGCAATCGCACCCGCGCTCGTGGAGTTGTTGGTCACGCTGATCGTGCCGGCGGTGCCGCCAGAACCGTTGGCGGCCGCGCCTGTGCCTCCGCTGGCTGTCAGAGCCGCGGTGGTGATGGCGCCGCTGCTGGTCAAGCTGATGGCGCCGCCGCTGCCACCCGCTTGGTCAGCGCCCACGCCAGATCCCCCGTTGGCAGTGATGCCGCCGGCACCCAGGTTGATCACCCCAGCGCTGAGCGTGACGTTGCCTGCGTTGCGCCCGCTCTGGGCTACAGCCGCGCCGCCTGAGGTGGTGATGGCCGCGCCGCCGGTTGACAGTGTTCCGGTGTTGGTCGCATTGAGCACCACGTTGCCGCCGGCTGCTTTGGTGCCGCCGGTGGTGAGGATGGCGCCTGTGGTGAGGTTGCCGCTGGCGGCCGTGTTGTCTACCTGGATGCTGCTGGTGGCGTTGAAGCTGCCCGCATTGCCTGCCCCCGGCGCGTTGCCGGTTTGCACCGTCAGCGCCCCTACCGTGAGGTTGCCCGTGCCCGAGTTGGACACCACCACGCGCCCGGCGTTGCCGCCGTTGCCTGTGCCTACCGCATTGCCGCCGCTGGCCGTCATGGCCGCTGCGCCCGCTATGCCGCCCACTGCCGTGACGCTGACCGTACCGCCCGCGCCGCCGTTTTGGTTGGTGCCCACGCCAGTGCTACCGCTGGCGCTGATGGTGCCAAGGGCTGTGATGGCCCCGCCCGTGTTGATGGTGACGTTGCCTGCGTCGCGTCCGTCCAGGGTCGTCGCTGCGATGACCGTGCCGCCGCCTGTGCTTATCGCGCCTGCTGCCAGCGTGCCTGTCGTGCTGATGCTGACCGAGCCGCCATGGCCGTTGCTAAGCAGGGCGCCCGCTGTGCTCAGCGCGCCCAGGGTCGTCGCCGTCGCTGCCGTGGCGTTGTTGTTGACGGTGATGCTGCCCGCAGCCAGCGCTGCTGTCGTGCCTGTCGAGATGCCCGTGCGGGCAGTGAGCCCGCCGCTGCCTGCCAGGCTGATAGCCCCTGTGCTGGCTGCTGCGTTGATCACGCTGATGGTGCCTGCCGCGCCGCCTGCTGCGCCAGTGCCCGATGCTGCGCCGCCGTTGGCTGTCATGGCGCCAGCGCCCGTGCTGCTCATGCCGCCGGTGTTGCTGGTCACGCTGATGGCCCCGCCGCTGCCGCCTGCAAAGCTGGTGCCGTTGCCGACTCCGCCCGTCGCCGTCAAGGTGCTGGCCCCCAGCGTGACCGTGCCACCGCTCAAGGTGATGCTGCCTGCGTTGGCTCCTGCGCTGTTCAGGCCGGCACCGCCTGTCGAGGTAATGGCCGCACCGCCTGTGCTGAGCAGGCCCGAGCCGGCTGCGCTGACGCTGATGTTGCCGCCTGCGCCTTTGGTGCCGCCCGTTGTCGTCAAGGTGCTCACCGTGACATCGCTGCCGCTCAGCGTGATGGAGCCAGCCGCGCCGCCCGCACCCGCGCCGGTAGCCGCACCCGTGGACGCCGTGATGGTGCCCGTCGTCAGTGTGCCCGCGCCCGTGATCGACACCACCCCTGCTGCCCCCCCCACCTGGTCCGTGCCGTTGGCCGCGCTGCCGCTGGCGGTGATGACCCCGACGCTGCGGTTCACGCCCGTGATCGTGATGTTGCCCGCGTTGCTGCCCGCGCGTGTGCCCGCCGCCAGCACCGTCCCGCTCGTGCCTATCGTCGTCGTCGT
>JAZKFK010000392.1:0-1705 GCA_040386475.1 Pseudomonadota bacterium
ATCCGCCTGCTGGAAAACGGCACGGTGATGGAAGTGGAATACATCATGACCGATCCCACGCTGTGGGAAGGCGAATGGCGGTCAACCAAGCGGTTCGGCCGGCAGGACTATACCGATATCAATGAGAGCAACTGCATCCTGGCCTACAACGCCAACCTGCCCGGTACCGATCTGGGCCGTGCGGAAGCGGAGGAGCGAGGGCAGAGCAATGTGGAAGGGATTCCCCAGGATGACTAGGAAGTTGGCCGCGACGCCGATGCTGGCATTGGCGCTGGCAGTGGCTGGCGCAACCACACTGGGGGCTGTGGCCGTGCCGGTGCTGGCCCATCACAGCTTCGCCATGTTCAACCAGCGCGAGATCATGACGCTGGAAGGCACGGTGCGCGAATTCCAGTGGACCAACCCGCACGCTTTCATCGAAATCGAAGTGCGCCAGGGCAACGCCACGCGCAGCTGGAGCATCGAGCTGAACAGCCCCAACAACCTCACCCGGCAAGGCTGGCGGCGCAATTCGCTGCATCCGGGTGACCGCGTCAGCCTGCGGATGAACCCGCTGCGCAATGGCGAGCCGGGCGGCCTGTTCCTCGACTTGCGCAAGGCCGATGGCACCGTGCTCGATTCCGGGCTGCCCAAGAACGGGCAACCGATCAATGTCCCCAATTTCTAGGCCGAAGGAGACCATGGTAATGAAACTGCTCGGCAAACTGGCGCTCGCTGCGCTTTTCCTCACCCCGCTGGCGATACCCGCCTCGGCACATCACAGCTATTCGATGTTCGACATGCAGCGCACCGTGCTGCTCAACGCCACGGTCAGCCAGTTCCGCTGGCAGAACCCGCACGCCTTTATCCGCGTCACGGTGCCCGCCAATGGTGCCGTGGAGGAATGGTCGATCGAGATGACCAGCCCCAACAACCTGGTGCAGGAAGGCTGGACCCGCACCAGCCTGCGCCAGGGTGACCGCGTGCAACTGTGGGTTCACCCCTTGCGCAGCGGTGCGCGGGGCGGCAGCTATGTTGGCGTGCGCAAGACTGACGGCAGCACGCTGGGCGCCGTGCCGCAGCAATAAGCCTGTAGGCAGGGGAGAGGATCAAACATGACACGCATCAGCCGCGCGCTGGCCGGGATTGCCGCGCTTGCTCTGGTTTCCACGGTGGGCGCGGCGCAAGCCCAGACCGCGCCTCCGGTGGGCGCCGCCACGCAATCCCCGCCGTCCGAAGGCATTGCGCCCGAGGCAAGTGCCGGGTTCACGCGCGGCAATTATCATCGGCTTGACCAGCTGCCCGATTGGGGCGGCATCTGGTTCCTGCAACGTGGCGATCCGGCCATGGGCGGCCGCGTTACCCAGCCGCCGCTGCAAGGCGAATACCTGGAGAACTGGAACCGCTGGCGCGAGCAGGTTCTGGCGAATGACGGGGTGGAGCTGCGCAGCCGCTCCAACTGCAGCCCCCCCGGCCTGCCGCGCATCATGATGCTGGCGCAGTACCCTTACGAATTCCTGTTCACCCCCGGCCGCGTGACGATCAACCAGGAAGCCTGGATGCAGACCCGCACCGTGTGGACCGACGGGCGCGGCCACCCGCCGCTGGAGGAAATCACCCCCAGCTTCATGGGCCATTCCATCGGCCACTGGGAAGGCGACACGCTGGTGATCGACACCATCGGCATTTCCGACCGGCTGGAAGTGGGCGAGGGCGGCAAGCATTC
>JAZKFK010000393.1:0-2160 GCA_040386475.1 Pseudomonadota bacterium
GGGGTGGACGAAACCGGCGGCCAGATGGCCGTGTTCGGCCGGCTGGGCAGCCGCCCCTTCAACCGCGAGGAAATGGAAAACCTGTTCCTCACCCGCGCCGGAGTGCCGTGGCGGGTGACCGATGGGGTGGACATGAGCGTTTGGGTGCCGGGGCGCGGTCCGGTTCAGGGACCGGTGCTGGCGGGGCGGTGAGGTTCAAGACAGCGCTCGCAGTCTGCACGCTTGCAATGCTCGCCAGTTGCGGCCCTGGTGCTCGGGTCGAGGGCGACATCATCATTAACTTCGAGGCATCACGCTTCGGGCAATGGGAACGTGACTCGTTGATCGCTCACTTTGAGCGGCTTTGGTGGATCAACATTCAGGAGGGGCCGGGTGCTCCCTGGTTTGAAGATCCCAATTTCTACATCCCGAATGCTCGGGGTGTTCTGCAGCACATCGTCGAGCAATGCCACTTGGGCGAGACCATCTTTCAGCACCAGAACCATGGCATGGCTTCCCTCACCATCGATGACCTCGAATTCGACAGAGCCAAGGTCGAGTGTGTTCGCCGGTTTGAACGGCGTGGAATTAACCTGGAAATGCCATTCGGCATCCGCGCGCTGGAAGAGTTGCGCTCGAAAGGCATCATGCCGCCTGCCAACGATTAGCATTACCTTGCGTCAATCAGAGGATGATCCCGACAACCCGATTGCCGCCCTGCCCAGCGCCTGTCATTGATCGCCCATGCAAACCGCCCCCTCATCCAGCAGCAACACCGCGCCGGACGAGGACGAACGCCGCGGCCTGCTCAAGTCCCTCGGCCCCGGCCTTATCGCGGGTGCCGCAGACGACGACCCCAGCGGCATCGGCACGCACAGCCAGGTGGGCGCGCAGTTCGGTTATGGCCTGTCGTGGACCTTCCTGCTCAGCTTCCCGCTGATGGTGGTAATCCAGCAAGTAGCCGCCGAGATTGGCCGGGTGACCGGCGGGGGCATCGCCAGCAACCTGCGGCGGCATTATCCGCGCGGCTTGCTGTGGACCATGGTCGGCCTGCTGCTGGTGGCCAATGTGATCAACCTGGGCGCGGACCTTGCCGCCATGGGCGCGGCGGTGGAGCTGCTGGCGGGCGGCAGTGCGGCGCTTTACACGCTGCTGTTCGGCGTGCTGTGCATCGTGCTGGAAATGGCGCTCAGCTATCCGCGCTATGCCGCGGTGCTCAAGTGGTCCACCTTGTCGCTGTTCACCTATTTCGCGGTGGTGGCCGTGGTCCATGTGCCCTGGGGTCACGCGCTCAGGTCGCTGGTGGTGCCCGAAATCCAGTTCAACATCGCCTATACCACCGCCTTCGTCGCCATCCTTGGGACCACGATCAGCCCTTACCTGTTCTTCTGGCAAGCCGGGCAGGAGATCGAGGAGCAACGCCGCCGCCACCTGAAGCCGCTGTACCTGACCGCCAGAGACACGGGTGCCGAAATGCGCCGCATCCGCATCGATACGCTGACCGGCATGGCTTTCAGCACGCTGGTGTCGCTGGCCATCGTGTTCGCCACGGCCGCCACGCTGAACGCCAACGGCGTGTATGACATCGAAACCTCCGCCCAGGCGGCAGAGGCGCTGCGCCCAGTGGCGGGAGACTTTGCATTTGCCATGTTCGCCCTGGGCATCGTGGGCACCGGGCTGCTCGCCGTGCCGGTGCTGGCAGGCTCTGCCGCCTACGCGGTTACCGAGATGGTGGGCGTAACCGGCAGCCTGGATGACAAGCCGCTGTCCGCCCGCCTGTTCTATGGCACCATTGCCGCCACCACGCTGGCCGGCGCGGCGCTGAGCGGGGTGGGTATCGATCCGGCACGGGCGCTGTACTGGGCGGCCGTGGTTAACGGCATCCTGGCTGGCCCACTGATGGTGGTGATGATGCTAATTATCCGCAACCCGAAAGCCATGGGCGAGGTCAGGGTTTCGGGCAGGCAGATCGTGCTTGGCTGGGCGGCCACGCTGGTGATGATCGCCGCTTCGGCGCTGTTCCTGGGTTTTATGGCTCTGGACCTGACCTGATCGCGCCGCCTGCATTCGGAGTCTAGCCCACCCGCTCCCGCTCCATCTCGCGGATCATCGGTTGCAGGTGCGGTCCGTAATAGGCGATCACTTGCCAGTCGCAGACCTTTTCGTAATGCGTCGCCACGC
>JAZKFK010000394.1:0-3091 GCA_040386475.1 Pseudomonadota bacterium
ACCTTGTCGGCGATGGCCTTGAGGTCGGCGTCCTTGTAGCTCGCCTCGCCCGGTTGCAGCGTCACTTCGATCGCCAGCGACTTCTGCCCTTCAGGCACGCCTGCGCCCACAAACAAGTCGAAGATCCGCGCATCGACGATGTTCGCCTTGTCCGCGCCCTTGACCGTGCGCAGCAGGTCGCCTGCAGGCAGGGCGGCTGGCACCAGGAAGGCGAAATCGCGCGTTACCGCCTGCAGCGGCGGCGGCGCAAAATGCGGACGGGCGAAGCCGGCGCTCTTCTTTGCCGGGATCGCGTCAAGGTGCAGGCCAAACGCCACTACCGGCACATCGATGCCGAACGCCTTCAATGTCGCGGGATGGATCGCACCGAAGCTGGCCAGCACGTTTTTCGGCCCCAGCCGCAGCGTGGCGGACTGGCCGGGGTGGTAGAAATCGCCCAGCGGCTCCAGCACCATCAACTTGTCAACCGGTGCACCGGCCTTGGCCAGCAGGTCCTGGCATATGGCCTTGGCATCGAAGGCATCGAAGGCCGCGGCCTTGCCTTGCTGCCAGCCACGCGCAGTACGCTCGCCCGCCAGCACGCCGACCAGCGCGGGAAATTCACCGTCAGCCAGATAGCGGCGGCCAATCTCGAACAGCCGCACGGTGGAGGCACCGCGATCAAGGTTGCGCTGCACCGCCGAGAGCAGCCCCGGCAACAGCGAGGGACGCATTACCTTCAGGTCTTCGCTGATCGGGTTGTCGAGCACCCAGTGCCCGCCGCCCACGGCCTGGGCTTCGCGTTCAGAAATGAACGACCACGTGATCGCCTCGTTCAGCCCCGCTGCCGCAGCCGCGCGGCGCAGGCGACGTTCCAGTTGCTGCTGCGGCGTGGCGGTGGGCCGGGCTACCCCTTCGGCGCGCGGCAAGGGCACGCTGGCGACATGCTGCAGCCCGTGGATGCGGACCACTTCCTCGACCAGATCGGGAGCGCCGGCCACATCGTGGCGACGCAGCGGCACGGTGACTTGCCAATCGGCCGACACCGCGAAATCCAGCGCGGCAAGGATGCGGCGCTGCTCGGCCTCGTCCACCACAACCCCACCCAGCTTTTGCGTCAGCGCAGGATCGTATGGGATCACCTTCGGCTCGCTCGGTGGCGATCCGGCGCGCACCACATGGCTCGCCTCGCCGCCGCAGATGCGCTGGATCAGGCTGGTCAGGCCATCCAGCCCGCCATCGAGCCAGGCCGGATCGACCCCGCGCTCGAACCGCGTCCGCGCATCGGTGGCCAGGCCCAGCTTGCGGCCGGTCACGCCGATCGTTTCCGGGTTGAAGTAGGCGATTTCCAGCAGCACATCGGTGGTCTCGGGCTGAACCGAGGAATGCTCGCCGCCCATGATCCCGGCAATATCGTGCACGCCAGCATCGTCGGCGATCACCGTCATGCTGGGATCGAGCGTATAGGTCTTTTCGTTCAGCGCCAGCACCTGCTCGCCATCCTTGGCGCGGCGAGCAACCACCGGGCCAGTCAGTTTGGCCAAATCATAAACGTGCGCCGGACGCCCGAAGGCCAGCATCAGGTAATTGGTGATGTCCACCAGCGCGCTGATCGGGCGCTGGCCCGCGCTTTTCAAGCGCGCCTGCATCCAGTCGGGCGAAGGACCATTGGTCACGCCCTTGATCACGCGGCCATAGAACGCCGGGCAGCCTTCCGGGTCATCGGTGCGGATCTCCACCGGACAGGCAAACGTGCCCTCGATCTTGTCATCCCGCAGCGGCATCAGCGTGCCGAGACCCGCCGCCGCCAGATCGCGCGCCACGCCGTAAACACCCATGCAATCGGGCCGGTTGGGGGTGATCGCCACGTCGAACACCGGGCTGGTGCCGTGGTATTGCGCAAATGGCATGCCCACCGGCGCATCCTCGGGCAGCTCAATGATCCCTTCGTGATCGTCGCCCAGCTCCAGCTCGCGGGTGGAGCACATCATGCCGTTGGATTCCTGCCCGCGGATGGCGCTCTTTTTCAGCACCAGGCCATTGGCCGGAACCACCGCGCCTGCCGTGCCCAGCACGCCAACCATGCCTGCGCGGGCATTGGGCGCACCGCACACCACCTGCAGCGGATCGCCTTCACCCGTGTCGACAGTCAGCACCTGCAGCTTGTCGGCATCGGGATGCGGCCTGGCCGTGAGCACCTTGGCCACACGAAATCCCGCCAGCTTCTCGGCCGGATCCTCAATCCCTTCAACCTCGATGCCGATGGCATTGAGCGTGGCAGAAATCTCCGCCACCGAAGCTTCGGTGTCGAGGAAGTACTTCAGCCATTCGAGCGAGAACTTCATGCTTTCGCTCCTACGCCTGCGGACAGCGTCGGCTGGTCGAGCCCAGAGAAGCCGTAATGGGCCAGCCAGCGCACATCGCCGTCGAAAAAGGCGCGCAGGTCATCCATCCCGTATTTCAGCATGGCCAGCCGATCGACGCCGACGCCAAAGGCAAAGCCCTGCCATTCGTTGGGATCGAAGCCCGACATTTCGATTACCTTGCGGTTGACCATGCCGCTGCCCAGCAGCTCCATCCAGCCGTGGCCGGGGGCATCGCCGCTACCGCCCAGAACGCGCCTCATTCTTCCGTCCTGGCCGTTCTCGATGGCGAAACCCACGTCCACTTCCACCGAAGGTTCGGTGAAGGGGAAGTAGCTGGGGCGTAGCCGCAGGACGATGTCCTCCTTCTCGAAGAAGGCCTTGAGGAAGGTCTCTAGCGTCCATTTCAGGTGGCCGAGGTGAATGTCGCGGTCGATCACCAGGCCTTCGATCTGGTGGAACATCGGCGTGTGCGTGGCATCGCTGTCGCTGCGATAGACGCGGCCCGGCGCGATGATGCGGATCGGGGCGCCGCCGTTGGACTTCTCGGCGATGGCCAGCATGGTGCGGACCTGCACCGGGCTGGTGTGCGTGCGCAGCAGCATGCGCTTCTTCTGGCCTATCGCTTCGCTACTTGAGGCCGGGTCGCCCCTGGGCGCGGAGTCGGGGAAATAGAAAGTATCGTGCATCGCCCGCGCCGGGTGGCTTTCGGGCATGTTGAGCGCGGTGAAATTGTACCAGTCGTCCTC
>JAZKFK010000394.1:3191-7864 GCA_040386475.1 Pseudomonadota bacterium
TTCCAGCGCGGCAGGATCGGCAGCCGCAGCGATGCGGTCCAGCGCAGACGATTGAAGGGCAGCGATATCAGACATCGGTCAACCAGGTTTGGATATGGACGTGGCGCGCCTGTTAGCCGCCATGGTGCGCAGACCCAAGCCCTAATCGCCAAGCCCTAATCGAGCGTTTGCACGGCCCCGGCATAACGCACCACGGTGGGCAAGTCGGTCTGAGGCGCGGCCCCTTGGTCGGCCATGCGCTGGGCCATGATCCGGTCAAGGAATGGGTGCGGGGTCATGGCGTATTCGGTGGGCGTCATGCCCATGAAGCTGCGGAAGTCGCGCACGAAGTGGGCGTGATCGTAATAATGCAGGTCCAGCGCGCTCGACCAGTTATGCATCGGCTCCAGCATGTAGCGCGCCAGGCTGCGCAGGAACCTTTGGCGTCGCAGCAGCAGTTTGGGCGGGAAGCCGAAATAGCGGGCGCACATCCGTTCCAGGCTGCGGCGGCCCACGCCCAGTTGTTCAGCCAGATCGGCCACGTCGGCCAGGTCGGGATCGCGCAAGGCCGCCTGGCAGGCCAGCACCAGCTTCTCGGCTGGCAGCGGCCCGCGCGGCAAGGCGAGCAGGTAGGCGTTGATGTGACGCGCAGTCTCATCGGCATCGTCGCCGGCTTGGCGGACAATTTCCAGCACGGCGTGAAACGGCGCAAAGGCCGCCAGTTCGCCCGCGTTGACGATCCTGTCCGCCATTGAACTGGCCGGAGCATCGACAAAACGCGCCCAGCCCGCCGGTTGCAGCCCCAGGCCCCAGATCCGCGATCGCCCGATGCCGAAGCTGATCGCGCGGCTGGTGGGGCCACTGGCGACAAGGGGGTAGGTCGGCGCAATCGGATCGGGGGTGATGCCGGCGCGCGGTGGCTCGCCCGATTGGGTGAAGCGCATGGCGCTCCACTCAGGGTGCAGCCGGTCCTCGACCAGATAACCGTCTTCGCAAACCAGGTCGAAGCAATAGAGCGCGGTGAAATAGGGACCGATTTCGTCGGCCAGCCGGTAGAACCGCGCATCAAGTGCGAATGTGTCTGCCATGCGCGAAGCGGCCCTCTTGTCCGGCTTTCGGCAGACACCCCCAAGATGTTCGACTGATGCGGACTGATTTCATCCGTAACAGGCCAAGTGTCTGGCGTGCAAGCACTATGCGGTAAGATGATAGCGGACCGTAAAGCCGTCGGCAGTAGAAAAGCAAAGGGCGCGAACGACATTACGTCGTTCGCGCCCTTAGTCTGTGGCCGCAAATGAGGCCGAAGTTTTACGCCGGCAGGGCCTGCTTGGCCTGCTGGATGATCGCGGTGAAGGCAGCGCCTTCGTTCATCGCCAGATCGGCCATCACCTTGCGGTCGAGCGTGATGCCCGCCAGCTTGGCGCCGTGGATGAACTGCGAATAGGTCAGGCCTTCAACGCGCACTGCGGCGTTGATGCGCTGGATCCACAGGGCGCGGAAATTGCGCTTGTTGATCTTGCGGTCGCGATATGCATACTGGCCAGCCTTTTCGACTGCCTGCCTGGCGACGCGGATGGTATTCTTGCGGCGGCCACGATAGCCCTTGGCCGCGTCCAGAATACGCTTGTGCTTCTTCGACGTGGTTACGCCGCGCTTGATACGGGACATCTGTCAGTACTCCTCAGCTAAGCCCGTAGGGCGCCCAAAGCTTGATCGTCCGTGCATCGGCATCGGAGATCACCTTGGTGCCGCGGTTCTGGCGGATGTACTTGGCGTTGTGGCTGATCAAACGGTGGCGCTTGCCGGCGACACCATGCTTGACCTTGCCGTTGGCGGTGATCTTGAATCGCTTCTTCACACCACTCTTGGTCTTCAGCTTGGGCATTTTCGTCTCCTTCAGAAGGGACACGTCCAACCAGCCCTGGCAGCCCTTGTAGCCAGACCGGCAGATAAACTGCGTGTCAGTGAAGCGCGGGCCATTAGGCAGGAGTCGGGCAAAAGGCAAGCGCGGAGAGTGGTCCGCAATACCGTCCGCGATCCCCTACCTGCTCACATCGAGACTCGCCCCGGCCTGGAAAGCGCCGCCGGGGCCGGTGCCGACCGTGCTGACGCCCTGCCCGGGGCGGCCGATGGTAACATTCAGCCCGGCCGCATTGTCGACCACCAGCTTCACCCACAGCGTGCCGTCTGCCTTGAAATATGCAGTCTCACCTGCCGCCCGCAGGGCTTCCAGGCTCGCCACTTCCACCCCGCCCGCAGGCGCGCTGAAACCAGGCAACTCAAAAATCACCGATGAGCCGTTGTCCATCTCGCGCAGCGCCAGCGACAGCGCATCGCGGCTTGTCTCCAGCCGCACTTCCGCGCCAGAGCGGATCGTGGTTTCGCCGGTATATTCAAAGCGCCGCCCGTTGCGGCTCATCATCACCGGGTCGGGGATCGGCGCGCTGCCGAAGCCGAAATTGCCGCCCACGCTGAAGCGCCCGAAATCGCCCCGGCACACCGCCGCGCCCCAGTCGGGGTGGATGGTGCACGCGTCCTCGTCCGAAGCGATGCCGTTATCGAGCACGATATAAGCACCGGGCACACCGCCCACCGACCCGTCAAGGTCATGGATGGTCGCCCCGCGCCAGGCGTTCTGGCGCCCGAAATCGGACGACCAGCGGCGCACCACGGGCGGGAAGGACACCGGCTTGGCATTCTCGAACGAGGCGCCCTGGATGGCATTCTCGGTACTCATTCCGAAGCTGGTGTACATCAGGTAGCTGAGCGCGCCCGCATCGCGCGTGGCGTTGGGCACGTAGTTGACGAAGCGGGTGTTCACCACATCGTGCCGCAGGTCGTAATACTCGTAGCCGCGAATCGGATAATCGGCATCGCCCGGAAGACTGCGGCCATAGGCGATCTCTGCCGCCGTACGCGGGTTGCCCACATTGGCGCTCTCGCCCACGAACAGCGAATCCTGCACCCGCGAGGTATATTCGCTGCGCCCCACGGCCGAAGCTGCGTGGGTGAAGCCAATGGCATTGTCAGCTACGCGCAGGTTGGTGAACAGGTGCATCTCGCCGCGGCCCCACACCGCACCGTGGCGGTTCTTGTAGGCGGTGAAATCGGCAAAATGGCTCACCAGCGGCTGGCCATTGGGGTCGGCCCCGTCAGCCACCGGGTAGTGGTAATTGCTGCCCCCCACGCTGAAGGTGCCATCGGCATTGGGCCCGCGATCAAACATCAGCCCGTCGAAGTTGGAATGGGCCACGTTGCCGGAGAATTCCCGCACCCGCGTGCGGCGCGGCCAGGTGTTGGCGCTGGTGGGTGTGCCTTCGAACTGCCCTGTGGGGTGGACTGGCAAGGCGAACCAGAAGCCCGTCTGGTCAGACCCCGCCGCCACGTTGTCGCGATAGATGTTATCGGGATTGGTGATCCAGAAGGTGCTGGCGGTGTTGTCGGACGGGATCAGCACCTTCCCGGTGCGCTGGCCTGCCGGACCCGACGTCTCGCCGCCTGGTGCCAGGTTCGTCGGCACGCAGGGCAGCGTGGGATGGCACTTGGTCATGATCCCCAGGTTGCGGATGAACTGGTTACCGGTCTCCACCGCGTCTTCCATGAAGAAGCAGTGGCCTACGGTGTTGAAGGTGACGTTGTTTTCCACCCGCACGTTGTTAGTGCCGTGCACCGTCACGCAGCGGTTGAAGGTATCGTGGATGGCCGAGTTCTGGATGAACTGGCCCTCCCCTTCGCCCAGCATGTGCCAGTGGATGGGATAGCGGGCCAAGGTCATGTGCTGGCCCATGCGGTTCAGCTCCACGCCGGACACGTGCAATTGCGAGCGGATCATGGCCATGATGTGCCCGCCGAAATACGTCTGGTCGGCATCTGCGGACGCCTCAACACGGATATTGCGAGACAGCAGCCCAACCTCGCCGCGCTGGTCCACCCCGAAGGTGATCTCGCCAAAGTGCATGTAGTCCAGCGGCTGGTTCAACGTGATGGCCGTGCCGCGAATCGCAGTAATGGTGCGCCGTTCGGCCTGCCGGGGATCGAAGTCTGTGCTGGCCAGCACGATCTGGTCACCCACCCGCCAGTCGCCCGCATCGAGAACCTCGATGGTGGCAGAGCCAGCCTGGGCCGTGCGCGCCAGCTTGGTCCAGCTGTGCTGCCGGTTGCCGTGCATGGTCAGCTTGCCGGCCATCAGCATGATGCCGCGATCACCCATGGCGTTGATGTCTTCGCCTGGCACGGTGTCGGTCAGGGTAATGGTGGCGTTGTGGGTATAAGGGCGATCGGGCGTGCCGATCTGCAATTCGCCGCCGCTGACGTAGATCCAGTCGGTTGCCAGCGCGATGTCGCGTTCGTCCGAGAAGCGCAGCTTGCCATCGATAGTCAGGCTGCGCAGCGCGGGGGCATCAACATCCAGCGTCACGTCCATGTCGCGCGCAATGGTCACCGCATCGCCGGCACGCGGCACGCGGCCAGCAGGCCAGGTGGCGGGATCGGACCAGCGGCCTTCACGCACGGCAGCGGGCCGTGCGGCGGGAGCGGGATCGGCGTGGACATGCGCCTGTTCGGGTGAGGTATCGGCCTGTGCGAGTGCCGCAGACCCCGCGTCGAGCACCAGGCTTGCGGGTGCGAGCACGGCAAACCCAAGCAAGGCAAACGAGGTTAGGCCCAAAAGGCTGCGCATGATGATATTCCCCTCC
>JAZKFK010000395.1:0-2149 GCA_040386475.1 Pseudomonadota bacterium
TCGCCCACCTTGGAAATGCCGACGCCATACATGATGTCGAACTCGACCTGCTTGAAGGGCGGGGCGACCTTGTTCTTGACCACCTTCACGCGGGTCTGGTTGCCCACCACGTCGTCGCGTTCCTTGATGGCGCCGATGCGGCGGATGTCCAGGCGCACCGAGGCATAGAATTTCAGCGCATTGCCGCCGGTGGTGGTTTCCGGACTACCGAACATGACGCCGATTTTCATGCGGATCTGGTTGATGAACAGCACGATGGTGTTGGACTTGGAGATGCTGCCCGTCAGCTTGCGCAGCGCCTGGCTCATCAAACGGGCCTGCAAACCGGGCAAGGAATCGCCCATTTCGCCTTCCAGTTCGGCCTTGGGCGTCAGCGCCGCCACCGAGTCGATCACCACGATGTCCACGCCGCCCGAACGCACCAGCGTGTCGGTGATTTCCAGCGCCTGTTCGCCGGTGTCGGGCTGGGAGATCAGCATCTCGTTGATGTCCACGCCCAGCTTGCTGGCATAGACCGGGTCCAGCGCATGCTCGGCATCGACATAGGCGGCGATGCCGCCCTTTTTCTGGATCTCGGCCACGACATGCAGCGCCAGGGTGGTCTTGCCCGAAGATTCCGGACCATAGACTTCGATCACCCGGCCGCGTGGCAGCCCGCCGATGCCCAGGGCGATGTCCAGGCCGAGGGAGCCGGTGGAAACCGCGTCGGTCGCCAGGCCCAGATCGCGGCTGCCCAGCTTCATCACCGAGCCCTTGCCGAATGCACGGTCGATCTGGCTCAGCGCAGCCTCAAGGGCCCGCTTGCGATCGTTATTCTGTTCTTTCGCTACCACCCGCAAAGCCGCCTGTGACATGCCGTTCTCCTCGGTTATTCCACACCGACCACTGATCCCCAAGCGAATCTGCGTGGCGGCGGATGACCCGAAAGTACATGCTTTGTTCTCATTGGCAAGACACGAGATAAAGCGTTGGAATCGCAGCCAATAACCATATTTCGTTCTTGTATTGTCCAAACAAGCACTTGAGGGGATTCCGGTGCGGGCCAGCCGGCATACCGTTATGATTTAATAAATTATCGTATTGCAATAATTATATTTCGTGATAGACAGTTTTATTATTGATGATGAGGAAATTTCGATGATCGCTCCGGCTCCGCTCGCTTCGTCCCCGTCTTTTGAACGCGCCCGCAATCTCAGTGGGCTGCTGTGGTGGTTCTTCGTGATCAATTTCGGCGTCACGGCGCTGTGGCTGGCCTGCGCGCCGGTGCTGCTCGTCTGGCCGGAAATCGGCAGCTTCAATCTGGACGACACGATCGTTTCGATGGCGGGCCTTCCCATGCCCGAACGGATCAGGGCGGTGGCGGCGCTGGTCGTCAGCACCCTGCCGGCGCTGGTCCTGCTCTATCACGCCATCCAGGTGTTCGGCTGCTTTCGCAAGGGTGAGGTTTTCGCGGCCCGGCCCATCGCCCATATCCGCGCCGCCGGTTTCTGGACCATCGTCTGGGCCTTCGCGCCCTCCGCCGCGCAGCTCATCCTGCAGGGCCATGTGCGCATGAAGTTCGAGCCGGCCCTGCTGGCCTTCGGCATCGCCACCTTCATCGCCGCCCATGTGATGGCCGAAGCCCAGCGCATCGCCGACGAGAATGCGAGCATCCTGTAATGATCGTGATGCAACTGGATGTGATGCTGGCCCGGCGCAAGATGCGCTCCAAGGAGCTGGCCGAGCGGATCGGCATGACCGAGGCCAATATGTCCTTGCTCAAATCGGGCAAGGTCAAAGGCGTGCGCTTCGAGACGCTGGAGAAAATCTGCGCCGCGCTGGAATGCCAGCCCGGCGACCTCTTGGAATACCGGCCGGATTAGGCCTTCCCAGGCACCTAGCGCACGGCTAGGCTATCCCCAACGATAACAAGGGGATGGCTAATGCGCCGCAGCAAAAGTCTGGTGTTGGCCGTGGCGGCGACCCTGTGGACCAGCGCGGCAGGCTTTTCCCAGCCCTTCTTCACCGTCACCTCGAGCTCGATCAAGGACGGCGCACGCATCCCGGTGATGTTTGGCGCGGACGATCCCAAGCGCGCCTGCTCGCCCCGCAATCCCGCCATCTGCCCCTGCCCCGGCAAGAATGTCTCGCCGCAGCTCAAATGGTCGAA
>JAZKFK010000396.1:0-2328 GCA_040386475.1 Pseudomonadota bacterium
GAGGTCAGCGGTTCGATCCCGCTAGGCTCCACCATTCGGTAACTGTTTGAAATACACCGCATCTGTTGTTGATGCGATGACTGAACTGCCCGCTGGCCGATGAGTGTTCATCCGCCGGCGTTTTTCGCGTTTGGCGCCGGTACGGCGCCGCAAAGGAGTGGCACGAGGCCGATGTTCGATACGCTGTCCGACAATCTCGGAACCGTGTTCGACCGCTTGCGCGGGCGCGGCGCGCTGAGCGAGGCCGACGTACGCGAGGCATTGCGCGAAGTGCGCGTTGCCTTGCTGGAAGCCGACGTGGCGCTGCCCGTGGCGCGCGACTTCATTGCCCGCGTCACCGAAAAGGCCATTGGCGCGGCGGTTCTCAAGTCGGTCAAGCCCGGCCAGCAAGTGGTCAAGATCGTCAATGACGAGTTGGTCGCCATGCTGGGCGGTGACGAGGCGAGCGCCGAGGGCATTCCGCTCAACCTGGATGTGCGCCCGCCGGCGGTGATCATGATGGTCGGCCTGCAAGGCTCGGGCAAGACCACCAGCACGGCCAAGATCGGCAAGCTGCTGAAGGAAAAGCACGGCAAGAAGACGCTGCTCGCCTCGCTCGACGTCAACCGTCCGGCGGCGCAGGAACAGCTCAAGGTGCTGGGCGAGCAAACCGGCGTGGCCACCCTGCCGATCATCGTGGGCCAGCAGCCGGTGGACATCGCCCGCCGCGCGCTGGAAGCTGCCCGCTTGCAGAATTTCGATGTGCTGCTGCTCGATACCGCGGGCCGCCTGCACGTTGACGAAGCGCTGATGGCCGAGATGAAGGCCGTGGCCGCCGTCGCCACTCCAGCAGAAGTGCTGCTGGTAGTCGATGCGCTGACCGGTCAGGACGCGGTCAATGTGGCCCAGTCGTTCAGCGACGAAGTGCCGCTGACCGGCGTGGTCCTCACCCGCATGGACGGCGATGCGCGCGGTGGTGCGGCCTTGTCGATGCGCGCCGTCACCGGCAAGCCGATCAAGTTTGCCGGCACCGGCGAAAAGCTCGACGCGATCGAGCGGTTCCATCCTGCCCGCGTGGCCGATCGCATCCTGGGCATGGGCGATGTTGTCTCTCTGGTGGAACGCGCCGCGGAGGTCATCGACGCTGAACAGGCCGAGAAGGCCGCCCAGCGCATGATGCAGGGCAAGTTCGACCTGAACGACCTGCGCATGCAGCTGTCCCAGATGCAGAAGATGGGCGGGCTGGGCATGCTGGCAGGCATGATGCCGGGCATGAAGAAGGCCAAGCAGGCGATGGCGGCCAGCGGCGTGAACGACAAGACGCTGCTGCACATGGACGCGATCATCGGCTCGATGACCGCCAAGGAGCGCGCCAAACCCGAATTGCTCAACGCCAAGCGCAAGATCCGCGTGGCCAATGGCTCGGGAACGAGCGTGCAGGAGGTCAACAAGATCCTCAAGATGCACCAGGAAATGGGCCGCGCGATGAAGCAGCTGAAGAAGCTGGGCGGGATGAAGGGCCTCGGCTCGCTGCTGGGCGGCGGGCTGGGCGGCATGGGCGGCCTTGGGGGCGGTGGCATGCCCGGTCTTGGCGGCGGCGGCGCGCCGCAATTGCCCGCCGACCTGCAGAATTTTCTCAAGAACAAGTAATTTCAAAGCATTAAATTGGAAAGGTAATATCTCATGTCAATTTCTATCCGCCTCGCCCGTGGCGGCGCCAAGAAGCGCCCGTACTATCGCATCGTTGTTGCCGACAGCCGCAGCCCGCGCGACGGCAAGTACCTGGAGCAGGTCGGCACCTACAACCCGATGCTGCCCAAGGACGATGCCACCCGCGTGAAGGTGAACGAGGACCGCACCCGTTACTGGCTGGGCGTTGGCGCACAGCCGACCGACCGCGTGGCGCGCTTCCTCGACGCCGCCGGCATCCGTGAGCGTGCCGTGAAGCTGAACCCGAAGAAGGGTGAGCCGGGCGATGCCGCCAAGGCCCGCGTGGAAGATCGCGCCGCCAAGGCAGCCGCAGCCGAGGAAGCCGCCAAGGCAGCCGAAGAAGAGAAGGCTGAAGCCGCCGCTGCCGCAGCCGCTGCTCCCGCCGAGGAAGCGCCTGCTGCTGAGGAAGCCGCTGCCGAGGCTCCGGCCGAAGAAGCTGCCGCTGAAGAAGCACCTGCCGCTGAAGAAGCGCCTGCTGCTGAAGAAGAAAAGACCGCGGAGTAATCCGTTTGCCCAAGGACTCGCCCGTTACACCCACCGACATTGTCTTGGCCGCCGTCGCCGGCGCGCATGGTGTAACGGGCGAGGTCCGCCTGAAGCTGTTCGGCGATGGCGTGGCCTCGCTGAAGGCGCACAAGA
>JAZKFK010000397.1:0-2029 GCA_040386475.1 Pseudomonadota bacterium
CCGCAGACAAAGAAGGGGCGGTGACCGGCGCGCCGATCCGGCCCTGAGATGGAGCTCGGTTTCGACCTTATCGCCCTGTTGATGGCGGTCGCCTTTGTGGCGGGCATGATTGACGCCATCGCCGGTGGCGGCGGGCTGATCACCATTCCCGCCTTGCTGGCGGCGGGCGTGCCGCCGGTTGCCGCGATTGCCACCAACAAGCTGCAAAGCACCGTGGGCACCGGCGGGGCAGTGATCGCCTTTGCGCGCGGCGGGCATATCGATTTCCGCAAGTTTGCCCTGCCGGTGCTGGCCTCCTTCGCAGGGTCGGCGGTGGGCGCCTTTATCCTGACGCGGATCGATTCGACCTTTCTTTCCGCCCTGCTACCTGCGCTGCTGATCGCAATGGCGCTGTATTACTGTTTCGCGCCGAAGATGTCGGACATCGACCGGCACAGCCGCGCCGGTTCCCTGGCGCTGGCGGCCGTGGCGATGGTGATCGGGTGTTATGACGGCTTCTTCGGGCCAGGCACCGGTTCATTCTTCACCACCGCCCTGGTGGCCGTGTTCGGCCTGGGCCTGATTCGGGCGGTCGCCCACGCCAAGGTGCTCAACCTGGCCAGCAATCTTGCCGGCCTGGCGGTGCTGGTTGCGGGTGGCCATGTGCTGTGGGTCACCGGGCTGGCAATGGCGGTCGGCAGCGCCGCCGGGGGCCAGGCAGGCGCCCATTTCGCGATGCGGTTTGGAGCGGGGATTGCCCGGCCCTTGCTGATCGTCTCATCGCTGGCCTTGACGGCCAAGCTGCTGGCCGATCCGGCCAATCCGCTGACGGCAACCGTGCTTTCGTGGCTGGGGTGAAGGCCTATCCCAGCACCTCGTCCACCCACGCCGGCACAATCTCGCTCGCCTTGCCCAGCCGTGTTTCGCTGAACAGGCGGCTGCCGAGGCTTTCCTCCAGGTTCAGTTCCAGCGTGCGGGCCCCTGCCCGGCCCGCTTCGGCCACGAAGCCTGCCGCCGGATAGACCGCGCCGCTGGTGCCGATGGAAACGAACAGGTCGCAAGCGGCAATGGCGCGGTAGATGCGCTCCATCTGGTAAGGCATTTCACCAAACCACACGATATCGGGACGCAGTGCGGCTTGCCCGCACGCCGGGCATGGCGGGTTGTCGCGCAAGGTGGCGGTCCAGCGGTGCCGCGCATCGCAATTCGTGCACCATGCGCTCAGCCCCTCGCCATGCATGTGCAGCACGCGAGCCGCGCCGCCCCGTTCGTGCAGGTCATCGATGTTCTGGGTGACGATGAGTAGCTCGCCCCGCGACTTCCAGCCCATATCCAGCCGGCCCAGCGCCAGATGCGCCGCGTTGGGATTGGCGGCGCGGATCTGTGCGCGCCGCTCGTCATAGAAGCGCTGCACCAGGTCCGGATCGCGGCGGAAGCCTTGCGGGGTGGCCACCTGGTCCACCGGGTGATCCTCCCACAGGCCATCATCGGCGCGAAAGGTGCGCAGGCCGCTTTCCGCGCTGATGCCCGCACCGGTCAGGATCACGATGTTGCGAATATTTCTCATGTCGCCCATGAAGCACGGGAATACGGGGACACGCAATGATACGCATCGGCATCATCGGCAGCGCAGGGCGCATGGGGCAGGCGCTGGTGCAGGCCATCGCGCAAGCCGGGCACGATTTGACCGGCGGGGTGGAGCGCGGCGAGGATGTGCAGCGGCTGGCCGATGTCAGCGATGCGCTGGTCGATTTCTCCGCTCCCGGCGCATTGAAAGACAACCTCCACGCCGCCATTGGCGCAGGCATTCCCATCCTCGTCGGCACGACCGGGCTCGATGCCAGCCACCACGAGGCGATCGACAACGCCGCGCGCGTGGTTCCGGTGCTGCAAACCGGCAATACCTCGCTGGGCGTCACCTTGCTGGCGCATCTGGTGGCCGAAGCCGCCGCGCGGCTGGGACCGGACTGGGACATCGAGATTGTCGAGATGCACCACCGGATGAAAGTGGATGCCCCCAGCGGCACCGCGCTGTTGCTGGGCGAAGCGG
>JAZKFK010000398.1:0-1585 GCA_040386475.1 Pseudomonadota bacterium
CACCGGATGAAAGTGGATGCCCCCAGCGGCACCGCGCTGTTGCTGGGCGAAGCGGCGGCGAACGGACGCGGGATCGACCTGGCCGAGCATATGGAAAGCGGCCGCCACGGCCACACCGGCGCGCGGGCGCCCGGCGCCATCGGCTTTGCTGCCCTGCGCGGTGGCACCGTGGCGGGCGAGCACATGGTCCACTTTGCCGGCGAGCACGAGCGGATTACCCTTACCCACATGGCCGAAAACCGCATGATCTTCGCCACCGGCGCGGTGAAAGGGGCCGAATGGCTAATCGGGCGCGAGGCCGGGCGGTATACGATGGGGCAGGTGCTGGGCCTCTGATCCCATGACCAAAGCCGAGATCTTCGAATTCTTCCGCCGCCTGGCAGAGGATAACCCCGACCCGCAGACCGAGCTGGAATACGGCAATGCCTACCAGTTACTGGTGGCCGTTACCCTGTCCGCGCAGGCGACCGACGTTGGGGTGAACAAGGCCACCCGCGCGCTGTTCGCCAAGGTGCAGACCCCGCAGCAGATGCTCGACCTGGGCGAGGAGGGGCTGAAGGAGCACATCAAGACCATCGGCCTGTTCAATTCCAAGGCGAAGAACGTGATCGAGATGGCCCGCCTCCTGGTTGCAAACTTCGGCGGCGAGGTGCCGTCAACGCGCGAGGACCTGGTGACCCTGCCCGGCGTGGGCCGCAAGACGGCCAACGTGGTCCTCAACTGCTGGTTCGGGCACGAGACCTTCGCGGTGGATACGCACATCTTCCGCGTGGGCAACCGCACTGGCCTGGCCAAGGGCAAGACGCCCGAACAGGTGGAAGCCAAGCTGGAAAAACGTGTGCCGCAGCCTTTCCGGCTGGGCGCGCACCACTGGCTGATCCTGCACGGACGCTACACCTGCAAGGCGCGGACGCCCGAATGCTGGCGCTGTCCGGTGGCGGACCTGTGCCGGTTCAAGCAGAAAGTGCTGGAGCCGAAACCTCCCCGTTGATCTCTCCACCGATCTCCGTGCTCTTCGCGCTGATCACCGTCGCGGCCACCAGATCACCCACCACGTTCACCGTAGTGCGGCACATATCCAAGAAGCGGTCGACGCCCAGGATCAGGCCGATGCCTTCGGGCGGCACTCCAACGCCCGCCAGGATCAGCGCGATCACCGGCAGGGTGCCACCGGGCACGCCAGCAGTGCCGATGCCCGCCAGGATGCACAGGAACATCACGAACAGCTGGTCAGTCAGGCCAAGATCCACGCCGAAGAACTGCGCCAGGAACAGCACGGTTACGCCTTCGAACATGGCTGAACCGTTCTGGTTGGCCGTGGCGCCGATGGTCAGAACAAAGCGGCTGATCTGCGGCGGCAGCTTCAGCTCGGTCTGGGCGATGCGCAGTGCGGTGGGCAGCGTGGCGTTGGAACTGGCGGTGGAAAAGGCCATCAGGCTGGCCTCGCGCGTTTCCTTGAAGAAGGCGATCGGGCTCTTGCGGGCCACGAACTTCAGCAGCAGCGAGAACACGCCGAACATCTGCAGGCCCAGCGCCAGCAGCACCACGCCCACGAAGGCGGCCAGCTTGAACAGCAGGTCCCAGC
>JAZKFK010000399.1:0-4357 GCA_040386475.1 Pseudomonadota bacterium
GGCCTTGAGGCAGGCCTGATCGCCGCGCTGGCGGGTGATGATGCCGCCGCGCGCACCGCGTGGACTGCAGTGATCGCGCTCGATGCGCGCTCTCGCCCCGCGGAAACGGCACGCGAATACCTGTCGCAGCTTGAACAAGCGCCTGCGCAGCCATAGCTACCAGATATGGTGCCACTCAGCGTCCTTGATCTCGTCCCGATCCGCCAGGGCAGCGGCGCAGGCGAAGCAGTGCGCGCGGCTGGCAGGCTGGCCAAAGTTGCCGAGGAGGCGGGCTACCAGCGCTTCTGGGTGGCCGAGCATCACGCCAGCCCCGGCATTGCCGGCGGCGCGACCGCCGTGGTCCTCTCGCACATCGGCCATGCCACCAGCACCATCCGCATCGGATCGGGCGGGATCATGCTGCCCAACCACAACCCGTTCGTGATCGCCGAGCAGTTCGGCACGCTGGATGCCTTGTTCCCCGGCCGGATCGACCTGGGCCTTGGCCGTGCGCCAGGCGCCGCGCCGATCCTGGCGCAGGCGCTGCGCAAAGACCTGGGCCGCGCTGCCGAATACTTCCCGCAGGACGTGGTGGAGCTGCGCGCGCTGCTGACCGGCGATATCGAGCTGCCGATTGCCGCCACGCCGGGGCTTGGGTCAAACATTCAGTTGTGGATGCTGGGGTCCAGCCTGTTCGGCGCGCAACTGGCTGCGCAGCTGGGCATGCCCTATGCCTTTGCCAGCCACTTTGCGCCCGATCATCTGGACGCCGCGCTGGCCGCCTATCGCCAGCAGTTCCGCCCTTCGGCCTATCTGGAAAAGCCCCATGCGATGGCGGCGATGACGGTGATCTGCGCCGATACCGATGCCGAGGCCGAACTGCTCGCCTCGTCGCAGGACCAGGCCTTCGTGGCCTTGCGTACCGGCGATCCCGGCCCGCTGCCACCGCCGGTGCCTGGTTATCGCGCCAGCCTGGACATGACCGCGCAAGGCATGCTGCAACGCCTCTCGGTGGCGCGCGCGGTAGGCTCGCCCGCCACGGTGCGCGAACGCATGGCGCGCTTCGTGGAACGCACCCGCGCCAACGAGATCATCGTCTCCGGCGCCACCTTTGATCCGCTGGCCCGGGAACAATCGCTGCGCTTGACCAATGAGGCAGTGGGAGCCGTAACCGCTCCTGCTTGAACCAATCTAGTTGCGGTTAAAACCGGTTTGGGTCTATCCCGCCCGGCATACCGGTCCCAACGCGGCCCGGACGACAGGGAAGAGGAACACCGATGGCCAAGCTCTCGCCGCGAACCGGCCTGCGCGCGCATATTGCCGCATCGATCCTGCCGGGCGAGGAGGCACTGTCCGCCGCCGAGATGGACCGCGCGACATCGTTCATGCTGGAAGCCGCGCAAGTCCGGGCCGAAGGTAAGGCAACAGTGCTGGTGCGCAGCGCGGGTGAGACAGCGCCGGGTAGCCACCGCGTCACGCAAGTGGCCGCGATCAACCGCGACATGCCGTTCCTGGTCGTTTCGGTCAGCCACGCGCTTGCCGCGCAGGGCCTGACCGTGGATCTGCTGGTGCACCCTATCGTGCCTATCGAGCGCGACGGGGACGGCACGCTGGCCGCGCTGCTGGAAGGCGATGGCACGGCGGAAACGCGCGAAAGCCTGATCTACCTTGAAACCGACCGGATCGATGCCCGCCAGCGCCGCGCGCTGGAAACAGAACTGGCCACCACGCTGGCCGATGTCCACGCCGCGGTGGCCGACTGGCCAGCGATGAAGGCGGCGCTGCTGGCCGATGCCGAAGCGATGTCGGACCACGAGGGAGCCGCGCTGCTCCACTGGCTGGGCAACGGCATGTTGACGCAGCTGGGCCACGTCGTGCGCGAACGCGATGGGGGCCAACGCCAGGCGCTGGGCCTGTGTCGGCGCAAGGGACAGCGCGGCTCGGGCTACCTGTTGTCGGATGATGGCTGGCGCCGTGCCTTCGCCTGGTTCGATAACCCCAGGACCCGGCCCGCCCCGCTGATCGTCAAGGCCAACCATATCAGCCGCGTGCACCGCCGCGTGCCGCTGGACCTGTTCATCGTGCCGGTGATCGAAGACGGCAAGGTGACGGCGCTGGCCGCTCATGCGGGTATCTGGACCAGCGCCGCACTGTCCGCCCCGCCGCACCAGGTGCCGGTATTGCGCCAGCGGCTGGCGGCGATCATGCAACGGTTCGATTTCGTGCCCGGCAGCCATGACGACAAGGCGCTGGTCCATGCCCTGTCGGTCCTGCCGCATGACCTGGTGATCGGCTTTGCCGAGAATGACGTGTTGCGCGTGGCCACTGCCATGATGGCACTGGTCGATCGCCCGCGCCCGCGCGCCACGCTGGTCACCGCGCCGCTGGGCCGCCACGTATTCGCCTTCGTGTGGTTGCCGCGTGACTTGCTGTCCACCGCCACGCGGTTGCAGATCCAGGCGCTGCTGGAACGCGAGACGGGCACCACCACGCTTGACTGGAGCCTGACGGTGGAAGGCGGCAGCCTGGCCGTGCTGCGCTATGTGCTGGATGCGCGCGAAGTTGCCGCTGCCGTGGATAGCGCCAAGGTGGACGCCCGCCTGCAAGAGCTGCTGCGCGGCTGGACCGATGCGGTGGAAGCCGCGCTGGCGCAAAGCGAGGAGCCGAACCGTGCCGCCGCGCTGGCCTTGCGCCATGCGCCCGCCTTTCCCGCCGCTTACCGCGCGGCATACGGCCCGCAGGAAGCCGCCCGCGACATTGCGCGGCTGCGATTGCTCGGCACGCCAGACCCTCTCCGGGCGATGGGCCGCGACGTACGGCTGTACCGGCTGGACAGCGATGCACCTGACTTACTGCGCCTGAAGGTGTACCAGCAGGGCGGCGCGCTGCCGCTTTCGGACGCCGTGCCCGCGCTGGAAAACTTCGGTTTTCGCGTGCTTTCCGAAGTGCCCACCACGCTTGCTGGAAGCGATGGCGACGCCGCGCCGTGGGGCACGATCCACGATTTCCAGCTGGCCCTGCCCGCCGGGCACCAGGCCGCCGCGCTGCTGGACCGCGCCGCCGTGATCGAACGGGCGATTGACGCGGTGCTGAACGCGCGGGCCGAGAATGACGTATTCAACAAGCTGGTCGTGTCCACCGGGCTGGATGCGCAAGAGGCCGAATGGCTGCGCGCCTTCTACCGCTACCTGCGGCAGGCCAGCATCTCGTTCACCATCTACACCGTGGTCGATGCGCTGGCAGGCGCGCCGCAAGTCACCCGCGCGCTGGTGACGCTGCTACGCCAGCGGCACGATCCGGCCTTCACCGGCGATCGCGCCGAGGCCACCGAGGCCAGTGCCGAGGCGATCCGCGCCGGCCTGGCCAAGGTTACCGCCATCAACGATGACCGCGTCCTGCGCCTCTACTGGCAGACAATGCTGGCGGTGCTGCGGACCAACATTTTTGCTGCCGCAGGCGCGCAGGCCCTGGCCTTCAAGTTCGATTCGGCCCAGGTCCCCGGCCTGCCCCGGCCCGTGCCGTGGCGCGAGATTTTCGTCTATTCGCGCCGCGTGGAAGGCATCCACCTGCGCGCTGGGCCGGTGGCGCGCGGCGGCTTGCGCTGGTCCGACCGGCGCGACGACTTCCGCACCGAAGTGCTGGGCCTGATGAAGGCGCAGCGGGTGAAGAACGCGGTGATCGTGCCCACCGGGGCCAAGGGCGGGTTCTACCCCAAGATGCTGCCCAACCCGGCGCTGGACCGTGATGGCTGGGCAGCGGAAGGCAAGGCCGCCTACCAGCTGTTCATCCGCACGCTGCTGTCGGTCACTGACAACATCGTGCGCGGCAAGGTGGTGCATCCGGCCAACGTGGTGATCCACGATGGAGAAGATCCCTACTTCGTGGTCGCGGCGGACAAGGGCACGGCCACCTTGAGCGATACCGCCAACGCCATCGCGCTGGAGCACCAGTTCTGGCTGGGCGATGCTTTCGCCAGCGGCGGATCGGTTGGCTATGACCACAAGGCCATGGGCATCACCGCGCGGGGTGCATGGCTCTCGGTCCAGCGGCATTTCCTGGAAAATGGCGTAGACGTGCAGAAGGATCCGGTCCGCGTGGCCGGGTGCGGCGACATGTCGGGCGATGTGTTCGGCAACGGCATGCTGCTGTCGAAAAGCATCAGGCTGGTGGCTGCCTTCGATCACCGGCACATTTTCCTCGATCCAGACCCTGATGCCGCAGCCAGCTGGAAGGAGCGCAACCGCCTGTTCAAGCTGCCACGATCAAGCTGGGCGGATTATAACGCAGACCTGCTGTCCCGGGGTGGCGGCATCTTCCCACGCTCGCAAAAGCGCATCCCGCTGAACAAGGACGTGCGCGCCATGCTGGGCGTGACCGA
>JAZKFK010000400.1:0-8909 GCA_040386475.1 Pseudomonadota bacterium
TTGCGCCAGCGCGCGCCGGTGGAAATCACCAGGCTGCGCGCCTTCAGCGTGGCGCCGTTGTCAAACTCCACCGTGTGATAGCCGCCCAGCTCGGTCGCCGGGATCAGCCGCGAGGCGGTGGCCAGCTTCATCACGTCGATATCGTATTCGCCCACGTGGGCTTCCAGCTGCGCGGCCAGCTTGGGGCCTTCGGTATAGGGGACCGAGATGAAGTTCTCGATGCCCATGGTGTCCAGCACCTGCCCGCCCAGCCGCTCGGCCGCGATGCCGGTGGAGAAGCCCTTGCGCGCGGTATAGACGGACGCGGCCACGCCAGCGGGGCCACCGCCCACCACCAGCACTTCGAACGGGGCCTTGTCGGCCAGCTTGGCAGCGGCGCGGGCGGCGGCGCCCGTGTCCAGCTTGGCCAGCACTTCCTCCACGCTCACCTTGCCGCTGATGAACATTTCGCCGTTGAGGAACGTGGCGGGCACGGCCATCACATTGCGGGCGTCCACTTCGGCCTGGAACGTGCCGCCTTCGATCAGCGTGGCTTCGATATGCGGGTTGTTCAGCGCCATCAGCGTCAGGGCCTGCACCACGTCCGGGCAGTTATGGCACGACAGCGAGAAATACATCTCGAACTTGTAGGCGCCTTCAAGCGCGGCGATCTGGTCCAGCACGGCCTGGTCCACCTTGGGCGGATGGCCGCCGGCCCACAGCAGGGCCAGGACCAGCGAAGTAAACTCGTGCCCCATCGGCAGCCCGGCAAAACGCACCCACCTGGCCGCATCGCTGGCGCGGCGGATCACGAAGCTGGGCTTGCGGGTGTCAGTACCGTCAAAGCTGGCGGTGACCTTGTCTGACAGCGCGGCGATCTCGGTCAGCAACTCGCGCGTATCAGCCGAACGCTTGCCGTCATCGAGGCTGGCGACCAGCTCGATCGGTTCGCGCAGCAGTTCGAAATACTGCTTCAGCTGCTGGGTCATCTTGGCATCGAGCATGACGAGAATCTCCTGGGAAAAAGGCAAAAACGGCCCGGGGCCTTCCGGGGTTGGGGGATGGAAGAACCCCGGACCGTTCATGCGACCCGTCGGGATGCGACGGGCGTCTCTTGCGGATGGCTTGGGGTCCATCCGCAGAGCACGGGAGTAGCTTAAATCTTGCCGACCAGTTCCAGCGAGGGGGCCAGCGTGTCGCTGCCCTCTTCCCACTTGGCCGGGCACACTTCGCCCGGATTGTTGCGCACATACTGGGCGGCGCGGATCTTGCGGGTCAGTTCGTTGGCATTGCGGCCCACGCCTTCGCAGGTGATTTCCATGATCTGGATCACGCCATCGGGATCGACCACGAAGGTGGCGCGATCGGCCAGGCCGGAATCTTCGCGCAGCACGCCGAAGTTCTTGGTCAGCACGTGGTTCTGGTCACCCAGGAAGGCATACTGCAGCTTGCCGATCTTCTCGGAAGTGTCGTGCCAGGCCTTGTGGCTGAAATGGGTGTCGGTCGACACGCCGTACACGTCCACGCCCAGCTTCTGCAGCTGCGTGTAATGCTCGCCCAGGTCTTCCAGCTCGGTCGGGCAGACGAAGGTGAAATCGGCCGGATAGAAGAAGAATACCGCCCACTTGCCAGCGATATCCGCTTCGGTCACGTCGAAGAAATCCTTGCCGGCCTGGAATGCAGTGGCCTTGAACGGCTGAACCTTGCTGCCGATGATACCCATGTGTCGTTATGCTCCGTTTGATGGTCCGATTTGGTCGGGCCGTTTGAATTGCGAAGCTGCAGTTGGTCATTGATCAGTCGCAAGAAAGACGATTGATGCGATTGGATTGATCGAGAGAAACGATCACCTCCGTAAGTGTGCAGTTTAGTGCAACAGGTGTTGCGCTATTTGCAATCAAGCGGCGATGGCTCTAGCCTTGGTTGGTTCGTCCGGGGGGGAAATGCCGATGACTATGCCACTTGCCGGGCCTGCGCGCCGCTTCCGGCCATCGTTCTTTTTCTGGCTGGCGCTGGCGATGTGCGTGTTCGTCTTTGGCGGCTTTGGCATGCACTCCGCGATACCCGCGCTGCACGGCGATTTTCCGCCCGCGCCGCCGATCGTTCACTTGCACGGTCTGGTGTTCGTCAGCTGGATGCTGCTGTTGCTCGTCCAGACCGGGCTGGTCAGCGCCGGAAATGTGAAGCTGCATCGCAGCCTGGGGACCTGGGGCATTGCCCATGCCACGGCCATCATGATTATCGGGCTGTCCATGCAATTGATCGCCAGCCAGCGCGGTTGGGCGGCGGGGCGACCGGCGGGGACTGACGGTTTGTACCTCGGCCTGCTGGCCGGCATCGGCTTTGTCTGGATGTTCACCGTGGCCGTGCGCCACCGCCAGCGCGCACCACAGGTGCACAAGCGCATGGTGATGTACGCGATGCTGCCAGTACTGCCGCCGGGCGTGAACCGTTTCTGGGCGAATGCGCTGGGGATTGACGATCCCGTGCCGACTTTCTGGCTCTACCTCACCTTGTGGAGCATGGCCGCCGCGCTGCTGGTGCAGGAGCGGCGGGAGACGGGGCGCATCAGCCGGTGGTCAATGGCGGGTGCGGCGTGGATTTTCGTGCAGGGCGTGGTCCACGAGGCTGTGGTGGGAACGGCATGGTTTGATGCTGTGGCCGGGGCAATCCTCAGCCTGGTCCACTATCGCTGAACTACCCGCATTGCGCGCGGTGCAGCAGCTTGTGATCGGCCAGCACCAGCGCCATCATCGCCTCCACCACCGGCACGCCGCGAATGCCCACGCACGGATCGTGGCGACCCTTAGTGCGCAGGTCTACCGCCTCCCCATCCGAGTTGATCGTCTGGCGCGGGATCAGGATTGAGCTGGTTGGCTTGAAGGCCACGCGGCATACCACCGGCTGGCCCGTGGCGATGCCGCCCGCGATGCCGCCCGCGTGGTTGGCGAGGAATTGCGGCGTTTCATCACCGGGCCGCATCTCGTCGGCATTGTCCTCACCGCGCAGGGCGGCAGAAGCAAAGCCCTCGCCGATTTCCACGCCCTTCACCGCGTTGATGCCCATCATCGCAGAGGCAAGGTCCGCATCCAGCTTGGCATAGATCGGTGCACCCCAGCCGGCGGGAACGCCGGTGGCGACACATTCCACCACTGCGCCAACGGATGACCCGGCCAGCCGCACCTCGTCCACCAGCGTGGCCCAGCGCGCGGCGGCAGCCGCATCGGGGCAGAAGAACGGGTTGTTGCCAATCTCGGCGGCGTCGAAATTGGCCATGTCGATCTTGTCGTCACCGATCTGGCTGACATAGGCCACGATGGTGACCTCGGGGATCGCCAGCCGCGCCACGGCGCCCGCCGCCACCCGCGCTGCTGTCTCGCGCGCCGAGGAGCGTCCGCCGCCGCGATAGTCGCGCAGGCCATACTTGGCATCATAGGCATAGTCGGCATGGCCGGGGCGATAGGCCTGCGCGATCTCGCCATAGTCCTTGCTGCGCTGATCGGTATTCTCGATCATCAGGCTGATCGGCGTGCCCGTGGTCTTGCCTTCGAATACGCCGGAAAGGATGCGCACCTGGTCTGGCTCGTTGCGCTGGGTGGTGAACTTGCTGGTCCCCGGACGGCGCTTGTCCAGCCACGGCTGGATCACGCTTTCATCCAGCATCAGCCCCGGCGGGCACCCGTCCACCACTGCGCCAAGGGCCGGCCCGTGGCTCTCCCCCCAGGTGGTGAAGCGGAAGACGCGGCCGAAAGTGTTCATGCTCATGGCCACGCTGATTGGCGCAAGAGTGGGCAAGTGTCCATATTGCACTGGCCAAAGGCGCGGCAATGGGGCAGGAACAAAGCATGATCGCGAAGCTGACGGGGCTGCTCGACGAAACGGGCGAGGATTGGGCGGTGATCGACGTGGGCGGCGTCGGCTACCTCGTCCACTGTTCGGCGCGCACGCTGACCTCGCTGGGCGATCGCGGGGGGACCTGCCGATTGTATACCGACCTGCAGCTATCCGAGAACGACATGCGCCTGCTGGGCTTTGCCACGGCGGGAGAGCGCGACTGGTTCCGCCTGCTGACGCAAGTGCAGGGCGTTGGCTCCAAGGTGGGGCTGGCGATCCTCTCGGCGCTGTCCACAGCTGACCTGCGCGATGCCTGTGCGCGCGGCGATGCCGCCACCGTGGCGCGCGCGAATGGCGTGGGGCCAAAGCTGGCCACGCGGATCGTCAACGAATTGAAGGACAAGGCGGGGGCCTTGCCAGGCGGCGGTTCGCCGGGCGGGGTGGCGTCCATGCCAAGGGACGGGGCGAGCGCCGATGCCGTTTCCGCCTTGCAGAACCTCGGCTTCAAGCCTGCCGTGGCGGCGACCGCCGTGGCCCGCGCGGTGGAGGAGCTGGGCGAAGGTGCCGCCGAGGGCGACCTGATCCGCGTGGCGTTGAAGAGGGCGGCGGGGTGATTAGCAATCGAAAATCTTTGGCGGCGTCGGCATTTCTAGCCATTCTTCTTGCTTTTCCGGCAAGTGCCCAAGAGCAATTCGACCTTGCATGCAGGGGCGTAGCGCAGACTGCCTTTGGCCCCGCAACCTACGAACAAAGATTTAGCGTTGATCTGCAGAACGAGCACTTTTGTGAAGCGGCCTGTGCGATGCAGACACCCTTGGAGCGCGTTGCGGAGGGTTTCTCTGTAGCATTGATTCCGATCGCAGATGTACCCTTCAGTCAAATCCGTGTTTCATTCGACTCTGAAACTAAGACTGTTGTGCAACTGATCCAGCGCACCGGTTCTACACCATTGTTAATCCACTCACGATGCCAGCAAACGGCCTTTTCGGGCCTGCAAGCGCGCCCTGAAGTCGCGCCGAATTACGCCCTTCCGACATTCCCCGAGGGGCATCCAACTTATCCTTCCCGTGCCATTCGACAAGGCGCTGAAGGCAGGGTCGTATATCGGGTTACCTTAGATGAACGCGGACGAGTTGTGGATTGCGTCATTCTTTCAACAAGTTTCGAAGCCGATCTTGATGGTGCCACTTGCACTGACTTGCGTCGCACTGCCGTGTTTGAGGTCGATGCCGAAGAGGGAGGAGGAGCCGTGAGGATTGGGGTTCTCACCTGGGGCCTGCGATGACCAACCTTGACCTCACCCCCCAGCGCCTTCCCGATGATCCGGACGCGGCCTTGCGCCCCAAGTCGCTCGCCGAATTCATCGGCCAGGCCGCCGCGCGCGATAACCTGCGCGTGTTTATCGAGGCGGCGCGGTCGCGCGGCGAGGCGATGGATCATGTGCTGTTCTTCGGCCCGCCGGGGCTGGGCAAGACCACGCTGGCGCAGATCGTGGCCAAGGAACTGGGCGTGGGCTTCCGCGCCACCTCCGGCCCGGTGATCGCCAAGGCTGGCGATCTGGCGGCGCTGCTGACCAACCTCGAACCGCACGACGTGTTGTTCATCGACGAGATCCACCGCCTCAATCCCGTGGTCGAGGAAGTGCTCTATCCGGCGATGGAGGACCGCGCGCTGGACCTGATCATCGGCGAGGGGCCAAGTGCCCGCAGCGTGCGGATCGACCTGCCGCCGTTCACTCTGGTGGGCGCGACTACGCGTCAGGGGCTGCTGACCACGCCGCTGCGCGACCGCTTCGGCATCCCCGTCCGGCTGCAATTCTACAGCGAGGACGAGCTGCTGCAGGTGGTCACCCGCGCCGCGCGGCTGCTGGGCCTCGAGATGAATCCCGCAGGCGCGCGCGAGGTGGCCCGCCGCAGTCGGGGCACGCCGCGCGTGGCGGGCCGCCTGCTGCGCCGCGTGCGCGATTTTGCCCATGTCGGGGGCGAGGGCACGGTGGATGCCCCGGTGAACGCAAAAGCGGCCGATGCCGCGCTGACCCGACTGGAAATCGACCAGCTGGGCCTTGATGCCATGGATCGCCGCTACCTGACGATGATCGCCGATATCTACAAAGGTGGTCCGGTGGGGGTCGAAACGCTGTGCGCCGGCCTGTCCGAACCGCGCGACACCATCGAGGAAGTGATCGAGCCATTCCTGATCCAGCTGGGCCTGATCGCTCGCACCGCGCGGGGGCGCTGCCTGAACGATCGCGGCTGGGCGCATCTGGGGCTGAATCCGCCTCCGATTACATCGCCCGACTCGCCAATTACGGGCCAGAAGGGCCTGTTTGACCCCGGCGAGTGAACGCCACAGGCCCGTCCACGCATTAACCTTTCTTCGGCAAAGCGTGGCTTTCGGTTCCATTGTGGGACAGACCCGCGCGGCAGGCTCTTCCCGCTGCCCAAGAACGATAATTCCGCTGTCGTGACAGCCCTTTCGGCATTGCGATAACGGCTCGTCGCAGGCTCTTTGCAGCCTTGGAAGAACCCTAAGGCCGGCATTGGGCCCCACGGGTTCACAGGGAAATGCGAAGAGAGACCTGGCATGTCGATTAGATTGGCCCTTGCGAAATTGTCGGCCGCAGCTGCGGGCACCGCGCTGATGGCAGGCGGTGCGGTCCACGTGGCCGAGCCGCAGGCAGCGACCGTCGGGTACAAGTCCTACAGCCGGACCCAGCTGGTTGACGTGAAGGAGCGCCACAGCGCCCGCCGCGTGGTTAATCGTCGCCGTCCCCACCGCGAGACGCGCCGCATCCGCCGCGTGATCGAGGTTGAGCCCGAAGTTGAAGTGGCAGCCTTGCCGCTGCCGGCACTGCCCCTGCCGCAAGGTCAGCGGGTGAGCGGCGGCGGCAGCGGCCAGCCGATCGTGATCGGCGGCTCGGGCGGCTTTGGCGGCGGTTTCGGCGGTGGCTTCTTCGGCGGCTTCTTCGGCGGCAGCGGCGGGGGCGGCGGCAGCGTCAACCTGTCGACCACCACCAGCACCTCGACCTCCGGCTCGTCCAGTTCCAGCGGCACCACCGGCAGCACTTCGGGCGTTGTCATCGATATCGATATCGACAACTCCACCACCGGCTCGTCCACCTCGACCAGCTCGGGCGGCAGCGGCGGTTCGTCGACTTCGACCACCACCGGCGGCGTCTCGACCTCGACCGGCGGGATCACCAGCACCAGCACGACCGGCGGCGTCAGCACCTCCACGGGCGGGGTCAGCACTTCCACCGGCGGCGTGACCAGCACCACTTCGACCACTTCGGGCAATGTCACCAGCTCATCGGGCAACGTCACGTCCAGCTCGGGTAACGTGACCTCGTCTTCGGGCAACGTCACTTCGTCCTCGGGTAACGTGACCTCCAGCTCGGGCAACAACGCCAGCTCGTCATCGTCCAGTTCGTCCAGTTCGTCGTCCAGCTCCTCCTCGTCGAGCTCCAGCTCGTCGTCTGGGGGGTGCTGCGGCACTTCGGGCAACATCACCTCATCCACGGGTAGCTCTTCGACCGGCAGCTCGTCATCGTCGTCGAGCGGTTCGTCCACGGGCTCGAGCAGCAGCAGCTCGTCGTCCTCTTCGTCCAGCTCTTCGTCGTCGTCGAGCAGCGGCTCTTCGGGCACCACCTCGGGCACCGATGTGCCGGAGCCGGGCATGCTGGCCATGTTCGGCCTGGGCGCCGGCGCGGTGGCCCTGCGCCGCCGCCGCAAGCGCAAGCTGGCGGCCTGACGGACCTCACCTGATCAATTGGGGGAAATGGGGCGGTCCTGCGGGGCCGCCCTTCTTCTTTACGCGCCGCATAACTGGTCAGTCCAGTTGGGCGCTTGCTGACCCAAGCAGCGGCCGGTCCGGGGTGACCGAAATCACCCCGGACCGCGCTTAAGTCAGGAAGCTCAGCTGGCCAACTTGCGCAGCACGTACTGCAGGATGCCGCCGTTGAGGTAGTATTCCAGCTCATTGGCGGTATCGATGCGGCAGGTGGCGGTGAAGGTCAGCTTGGTGCCGTCCTTGCGCAGCACTTCCACTGCCACGTCCTGCTGCGGCTTCAGGCTGGAGACGCCGCGGATGGTGTAGCTGTCGTCTGCCGAGAGGGCCAGCGACAGGCGGCTCTGCCCGTCCTTGAACTGCAGGGGCAGCACGCCCATGCCGACCAGGTTGGAGCGGTGGATACGCTCGAAGCTTTCCACGATCACCGCGCGCACGCCCAGCAGGCTGGTGCCCTTGGCCGCCCAGTCACGGCTGGAGCCGGTGCCGTATTCCTTGCCCGCGATGACCACCATCGGCGTGCCATCGGCCTTGTGCTTCATGGCCACATCGAACACGCTGCCAACCTCGTCGCCATAGCGGCTGAAACCGCCTTCCACGCCGGGCACCATCTCGTTCTTGATGCGGATATTGGCGAAGGTGCCGCGCATCATCACCTCGTGATGGCCACGCCGCGCGCCGTAGGAGTTGAAATCCTCCTTGGCGACCTGGTGCTCCATCAGCCACTTGCCCGCTGGGCTATCGGCCTTGATCGAGCCTGCGGGGCTGATGTGATCGGTGGTGATCGAATCGCTCAGCATCAGCAGCGGCTTGGCTTCGATGATGTCGCCGACCGGGGCCGGCGTCATGCTCATCCCTTCGAAGTACGGCGGGTTGGCGACATAGGTCGATCCGCTGCGCCACGAATAGGTTTCGCTGCCCGCCACGTTGATCGCCTGCCAGTGCTCATCGCCCTTGTAGACATCGGCATAGCGCGCCTGGAACATGCCGCGATCGACGCACGAAGCCATGGTTTCGGCCACTTCGGCGTTGGATGGCCAGATATCGCGCAGGTACACGTCCTGCCCGTTGCTGCCCTGGCCGATCGGCGTGGTGACGAAATCCTCGATCACCGTGCCCTTCAGCGCATAGGCCACCACCAGCGGCGGTGAGGCGAGGAAGTTGGCGCGCACATCGGGCGATACGCGGCCTTCGAAGTTGCGGTTGCCGGAAATGACGGCGGCGGCGACCAGGCCGTTATCGTTGATCGCCTTGCTGATCGGCTCGGCCAGCGGGCCGGAATTGCCGATGCAGGTGGTGCAGCCATAGCC
>JAZKFK010000401.1:0-3316 GCA_040386475.1 Pseudomonadota bacterium
GATGCCCAAGCTGATCGTCGTCAACCGCGCCGGGGAAGAGCGCGCCGTGGAAGCCACTGCGGGCCTGACCGTGATGGAAGCCATCCGTGACAACGGGTTTGACGAATTGCTGGCGCTGTGCGGCGGGTGCTGTTCTTGCGCCACCTGCCACGTGCATGTCGATCCGGCCTTTGCCGGCCTGCTGCCCGCGATGAGCGAGGACGAGAACGACCTGCTCGATTCCAGCGACAGCCGCGATGCCACCAGCCGCCTCAGCTGCCAGATCCCGTTCACCGATGCGTTGGACGGTCTCAAGGTAACCATCGCCGAAGAAGACTGAGGCGCCCAAGACGATTGAGGCGAGTCTGGCTTTAGCGCCGCCAAGCGCAATTCCGTTGCGCCGCGCGCAGCGGCCACCTAATTCCGCTGACATGACTGCACCCCAGCCCTGCACTGACAGCCTCGACCTGATCGGCAATACCCCTCTGGTGCTGCTCGCCGGCCCCAGCGAGGCGGCGGGCTGCGAGATCTGGGGCAAGTGCGAATATGCCAACCCCGGCGCATCCGTGAAAGACCGCGCGGCGCTGTGGATTGTGCGCGATGCCGAACAGCGTGGCGAACTGCTGCCCGGCGGCACCGTGGTGGAAGGCACTGCGGGCAATACCGGCATCGGGCTGGCGCTGGTGGCCAATGCGCTGGGCTACAAGACGATCATCGTCATGCCCGACAACCAGAGCAGCGAGAAAATGGCCACCCTGCGCGCCCTGGGTGCGGAACTGGTGCTGGTGCCGCCGACCAAGTTTGCCGATCCCAACCACTTCGTCCACACCAGCCGCCGGCTGGCAGAGGAAACGCCCGGCGCGGTCTGGGCCAACCAGTTCGACAACGTGGCCAACCGCCGAGCCCATATCGAAAGCACCGCGCCCGAAATCTGGCAGCAGATGGACGGGCGGCTGGATGGATTTACCTGCGCGGTGGGCACCGGAGGCACGCTGGCCGGCACCGGCATGGGCCTGAAGGCTTTCGACGAGAATATCCGCGTGGCGCTGACCGACCCCTTTGGCGCGGCGCTGTACAACTATTACGCCAATGGCGAATTGAAGGCCGAGGGTTCCTCGGTGGCGGAAGGTATCGGCCAAGGCCGCATCACCGCCAACCTCGAAGGTGCGCCAATCGACACCCAGTTCCGCATCAGCGATGAGGAGGGGCTGGAATGGGTCGCCCGCCTGCTGCGCGAGGAAGGGCTGTGCCTGGGGCTGTCCAGCGGCATCAATGTGGCCGGCGCAGTGGCGCTGGGCTGCCAGCTGGTGGCCGAGGGGCGCGAGGATGCGCGCGTGGTGACGATCCTGTGCGACACCGGCTTCCGCTACCTCTCCAGCTTGTACAACGCGGAATGGCTGGCTTCCAAGAAGCTGCCCGTTTTCGACTGGCTAGGTTAATCCCGGATCGGTAGAGTGGCCTTTATGGCGCTCGATCCGCACGAAATCCTGCAAGCAGGCACCACCCTTGATGACGTGACACCTGCGCCGCTGGCGGGCACGCGCCAGCAGCGTTTGCAGCGGCTCCAGGTCGGCTTGCTGGGGCTGGGGGCAATCCTGTTGCTGGTGGGGCTAGCCAACATCATCATCTCCAGCGCCCGCCAGAGTGAAGTGGTGGCCGAGCCCGATCTTCCTCCGGCAACAGCCGAGGACCTGCCCGATCCCGGCGCGCGCGATCCGCTGGCCGATGCCGGTGTCGCGCCCGATCTGCTGACCGAGGAGGAGCAGGCAGCCAATTCTGCCGCTGGCAATAATGACACGCAGCTGGTCCCGATCGATTAAACTGGCCTGCGCGATCGCGCTGGCCCTGGCGGCTCCCGCCAGCGCGCAAGCCCCGGCAGACCCGCGCCCGCCACTGATGGTGATGGGCACAGTGCCGATCTATTGGGGCGAGGCGGCGGACTTCTCCGATCTGCTCAATGGTGGCGGCGATCCGCATTGGGCGCGTGCCTTGCTGGAACGCGGCTTTGTGCTGGTTCCGCTGGACACGCTCGATCCCGCACAACTGGCGGCAAACGGCACCCACCTGCTGATGGCGCAGCCGCGCACGCTGTCGGCGGCAGAGAATGTCGCGCTGGACAACTGGGTGCGCGGCGGCGGGCATGTGCTGCTGTTCGCCGATCCGCTGATGACCGGGGAATCGCGCTTCGGCATCGGCGACCGGCGCCGCCCGCAAGATGTGGCGCTGCTCTCTCCATTGCTGACGCATTGGGGGCTGGACCTGCAATTCGATGACGACCAGCTGCTGGGCGTGGTGAGCGGCAATGCCGGGGTGGCGCAGCTGCCGGTCAACGTGCCGGGGCGGCTGGCGGCGCTGCCCGGTGGCTCTTGCGTTGCCCTGGGTGATGGTCTGGCAGCACGCTGCGCATTGGGCGCGGGTGAGGCACTGGTGGTGGCCGATGCCGCCGTGCTCGATCACGCAGGGCCGTGGCCGGGGGCGAAGGCTGGACTGGCCGCGCTGCTCGAGTCGATTTTCCCCGGTGCTGCGGAGCATTTGGGAGATTTTGGGGAGAGCCCGGATCAGCTGGACGTAAATGGCGGAATTCTGCCATTTTCCGATTCGGCTGGGCCACCCGCAGAGATGTCTCACGACCCATAAAAACATATAATAATCAGTTTGTTGCAGGTTCTTCCCCAGAATCTCCCAGATTTTCCCTTTTCTCACCACGCCACCCGCGTTATCACGGGCGCAACCGGACATGACTCCCGTGCTGCATCCCGATTCCGTCGGGATGATCGGGCCGCGCACCCGCGCGGTTCGCAGCGGGGAAGGCGTGTCCGGGAAGGTTCGGGGCATACGTTTCGGGAAACTGGGGGGGACAAGGCGCTTGGCGCAGGCAGCGGCAGGATTTGGTGGACAGGGCTTCTCGGCCAAGGGCGGAGGCGATCGCTTCGTCCTGCCTGCCGAGATGCGCAACGCCATCACCCGCGCCAGTGACGAGCGTGTGCTCAACGTGGGCCTGCATGAAAGCTGGCCCTGCCTGGTGGGCTTCGGCACCGATCGCGTGGCCAGCTTCGATGCCATCCTGGACGAACAGCAGGCCGAAGCGCGCCAGAACGGCGAAGGCTTCAACCGCGCACTGCGCAAGGCCAACCTGTGGAGCTTCAAGCGCCACCTGTTCGATGCCAGCGGCCGCTTCGTGATGAACCCTTCGTCGGTCAAGCTGGGCCGCATCACCGACCAGATCTATTTCCACGGCGTGGGTGACGTGATCACCATGTGGAACCCCACGGTGCTGCTGGGGCTGGGCGACGAGTTCGCGATCTTCAAGATCTACTGCGAGCAGGAGATGGAAGAA
>JAZKFK010000402.1:0-12355 GCA_040386475.1 Pseudomonadota bacterium
CGGGCGGGCCAGCAAGCGGAATTGTGAAGTTCGACAATGTCGGCCTGCGCTATGGCACCGATCGCGAGGTGCTGAGCGACGTGTCGTTCACGCTCTATCCGGGCAGCTTCTATTTCCTCACTGGCGCCAGCGGCGCGGGCAAGACCAGCCTGCTGAAGCTGCTGTATCTGGCCCAGCGCCCCAGCCGGGGCATGATCTCCATGTTCGGGCACGACGTGATCACCCTGCCGCGCGGGCGGCTGCCCGAGTTTCGCCGCCGCATCGGCACCGTGTTCCAGGATTTCCGGTTGGTGCCGCACCTTTCCGCCTTCGACAACGTGGCGCTGCCGTTGCGCATTTCGGGCATGGCAGAAGAGGACGAGATCCGCACGCACGTGCTCGACATGCTGGAATGGGTCGGGCTGGACCAGCGGGCCGAGGCGCGACCCGAGACGCTTTCGGGTGGCGAGCAACAGCGCGTGGCCATCGCCCGCGCGGTCATCGCCCGCCCGGAAATCCTGGTAGCGGACGAGCCGACTGGCAACGTCGATCCGGACATGGCGCTGCGCCTGTTGCGCTTGTTCGAAGCGCTCAACCGGCTGGGCACCACGGTGGTAGTGGCCACGCACGATGTCCACCTGCTGCGCAAGGTGCCCGAATCGCTGATCATGCGGCTGGACAAGGGCCGGCTGAGCGATCCCACAGGCGCTCTGCGCTATCCGCCGCGCCGGCCCGTGGTGGCCGCCCAGTGATGGCTGCAACGTGATCAAGCATCTGCCAAACCGCCCGGCCACGGGCCTGGGAGCTGCCGCGCTGGGCGCCGCCGCCGCGCGCATCCTGCCGCAGGCGCGTCTGTCCGGGCCGATGCCCTGGGTCATTGCCATCATGATCGCGCTGACGGTGATCGCCGTGGCCGCTGGCCTGGCGCTGGCTAACCTGGCCGCCAATGCACGGGCAGAAATCGCCGGCGGGGTGACCGTGCAAGTGGTCGAAGCCGTACCCGCCACGCGCGACCGCGAGGCGGAACGCGCGCTGGCCGAACTGGGCAACCGCGAAGACGTGGCCAGCGCGCGCCGGGTCAGCGATGCGGAACTCGCCGCGCTGCTGGAGCCGTGGCTGGGCGATGCCGCCAGTGACGCCAGCGCCATCCCCGCGCCTGCGCTGATCGACGTGCGCCTGCGCGGCGAGGTCACGCCCGCACGCATCGCCGATTTGCGCGCCGATATGGCCCGCGTGGCCCCTTCTGCCCGCGTCGATGCCCAGGCCGGATGGCTGGCGCCGGTGTTCGATACGATTGCCTCGTTGCGGCTGTTGGCGCTGGGCCTGGTGGTACTGCTGGCCGCAACCAGCGCCGCAGCGGTATGGCTGGCGGCGCGCAGCGCGCTGGGTGCCAACCGCCATACGATTGACGTGATCCATCACCTGGGCGGCACTGACGGTCAGATTGCCAGCATCTTCCAGCGCTCGATCGCACTCGACGCGCTGGCCGGCGGCGCAGCCGGATTGCTGGCGGGCCTGGCTGCGATCATGCTGCTGGGCCGCCAGTTCGCCGCGCTTGGCTCGGGCCTGGTGGCGGGCGGCGGGCTGGGTATACTCGATTGGCTGGCGATTGTCGCGGTTCCGCTGGTGGGCGTTCTGCTGGCCACTCTTACCGCGCGGCTGACGGTTATCGCCGCGCTGCGCCGGATGTTGTAGGGGGTGGCCGGATGATCAAGCGCCTCCTCTCCCTGCTGCTGATTGCCTGGGCGCTGGGCTTCGTGTGGTTTGCCGTGGCTCTGCCGCAACCGGCGGGCAACGAGCAGACCGATGCCATCGTGGTGCCCACCGGCAGCGGCGGGCGCATCCAGCGCGGCCTGGCCCTGCTGCGCAGCGACGCGGCGGAGAAAATGCTGGTTACCGGGGTCGATACCGAAGTGCGGCCAGAGGAATTCATCGCCGAGTACGGGGTCGAGCGGCAATTGATGGATTGCTGCATCACGCTGGGTTTCTCGGCGCTCGATACGCGCGGCAATGCGCGCGAGACGGCGGTGTGGATGGCGCAGAACCGTTTTACGTCACTCCGGCTGGTCACTTCCGATTGGCACATGCGGCGCACGGCGGTGGAACTGGGCAGCCGCTTGCCCGCCAGCATAACGGTGCTGCAGGATGCCGTGCCGACCGAGCCCAGCTTCTTCACGCTGGTGCTGGAATATCACAAGCTGATGGCCGCCTGGCTGCTCAGCCTCGTCTAGAACCAATCCAGGATCCGTCGATTCCATGTCCGTGCTGCGCAGCCTGCTGTTCTACCTCGCCTTTTATGGCGGCTCCGTGTTCTTTGTGCTGGGCGCGGTGGCCTCGGCCTATGTGGCACCGCGCGGCATGCGCTGGTTCTGCGACACGTGGTCCGGCTGGCATACCTGGTGCGTCCGCCATATCCTGGGCATCGAGGTCCGCATCACCGGCACGCGTCCTACCTGCCAAGCCTTCTATGCCATCAAGCACGAGAGTTTCTTCGAGGCGATCGCCATGCCGTGGCTGTTCGATTTTCCCGCCACGTTCGCCAAGCAGGAACTGTCGGAAATTCCCGCCTTTGGCCATGCCAGCCGGGTCTATGGCAACATTGCGGTGGCGCGCGATCAGGGCGCCACGGCCCTGCGCCAAATGCTGCGAGAAGTGCGGCCGGTACTGGCTGCCGGTCGCCCGATTGCCATATTCCCCGAGGGCAGGCGCGTGCCGCATGGCACCCGGCCCGAACTGCAGGCCGGGTTTGCAGCGCTGTACAAGCTGCTGGGCCTGCCGGTAGTGCCGGTGGCGGTGGACAGCGGGCCGCTGTACCATCGGCGGTGGAAGCGGCGCGGCACGATCACCATCCATTTTGGAGAGGCTATCCCGCCCGGCCTGCCGCGTGAGCAGGCCGAAGCGCTGGTACGTGACGGGATCAATTGCCTGAATGCCTGACGCTCGATAGTCTCCCGCGCATAACGGGAGAGAGAGAAGCGATGCGGCCGATCACACTGGGGCGGATGACCGTGCACAAGGTGCATGAGATGGATTCGCCCACGCCGATGGAAATGAACCTGCCCGGCGTGACCGCAGCCGACCTTGAGCGCCTGATGCGCTGGTACCACCCCGGCGATGACGAAATCACGCCCGATCCGGTAACCGCGCAAATGACCTTTTCGGTCCATTCGTTCGTGATCGAAGTAGATGGGCAGACCATCCTGATCGACACGTGCGACGGCAACCACAAGAACCGCCTGGTCCCGGCCGTGCACCAGTTGGACACCGACTATCTGGGTAACCTGAAGCGCGCCGGTTTCGCACCGGAGGACATCGACCTGGTGATGTGCACGCACCTGCATTTCGACCATGTCGGCTGGAATACCCGGCTGGAAAACGGCAAGTGGGTGCCCACCTTCCCGCAGGCCAAATACCTCTTCGGCCGCCGCGACTATGCCTATTTCCAGAGCAGCCCCGCCGGCGAGGAAGCGCACCACGAAAGCTTTGTCGATTCGATCGTGCCGGTGATGGACGCGGGCCAGGGAATCATCGTCGATGAAGACAACGTGGCGCACCGCGAGATTGGCAACGGCGTGTGGCTGGAGCCAGCCTTTGGCCATTCGCCCGGATGCTGCACCATCCGGGCCCGTGCAGAGGGCGATGGCGCCATCTTCTGGGGCGATGTGATCCATCACCCGGTGCAGTTGATCCGGCCCGACCTGCCGTTCGCCTTCGATGCCGATCCGGCAATGGCCAGCGCCACGCGCCAGCGGGTGATGCGCGAAGCTGTCGAGGAAGAGCTTCTGTGTTTCCCGGCTCACTTCCGCAAGACTTCCGCGGGGAAGATAAGGGTCGATGGTGATGCCTATCGGTACGATTGGGTGCCCGAATAGGGGATAAACACGCTTCGCTCTTGCCGCGCGGCGGGCAATGGGGAACGGTCTGCCGATGGCAATTCTCAGTGACAAATGGATTCGCGACAAGGCCCTGAACGAAGGGATGATCGAACCTTTCGTGGAAGCCCAGCGGCGCGACGGCTGCATCTCCTATGGCTTGTCCAGCTATGGCTATGACGCGCGGGTAGCGCCCGAGTTCAAGATCTTCACCAACGTCAATTCCTCGGTGGTTGATCCCAAGCAGTTCGACCCCGACAGCTTCGTTGATCGCGAGACTGATGTCTGCGTGATCCCGCCCAACTCCTTCGCTTTGGCCCGCACGGTGGAATACTTCCGGGTGCCCAAGGATGTGCTGGTGATCTGCCTGGGCAAGAGCACTTATGCCCGCTGCGGCATCATCGTGAACGTCACCCCACTGGAACCGGGCTGGGAGGGCCACGTCACGCTGGAGTTCTCCAACACCACGCCGCTGCCGGCCAAGATCTATGCCAACGAAGGCGCGTGCCAGTTCCTGTTCCTGCTGGGGAACGAGCCGTGCGAGATCACTTATGCCGATCGCGCGGGCAAATACATGGGCCAGCGCGGGGTCACCCTGCCCCGGCTTTGAGAGGATACGCCATGCCGACCATTGAAGACCTGCTCGCCCGGATCGAGGCGCTGGAAGCGCGCGCACAAGCAGCCGAGGATTACCGCGATTTGGTCAACCTGCAGGGCGCTTACGGCTACTATGTGGACAAGGGCCGATGGGACGATGCGGCCGACCTGTTCGCGACCGATGGAACGCTGGAAATCGCCGGGCGCGGGGTCTTCGTGGGGCGCGAGCGGGTGCGCGCGTACCTGCACCACCTGCCGCCTTATGAATACGGCACGATTTACAACCACATGCAATTGCAGCCGGTGATCCATGTCGACAGCGCGGCGGGCACGGCCATGGGCCGCTGGCGCACGCTGATGATGGTCGGCTGGCTGGGCAAGGAAGGCCGCTGGGGCGAAGCGACTTACGAGAACCAGTACAAGCGTGAGAACGGCCAGTGGCGCATCGCGTCACTTCACGGCGTGATCAACTTCTACTGCGAGTATGACGAGGGCTGGCACCGCGGCGGGGTCAAGCTGCTGCGCTCGATCGACGGCCTCGCGCCCGATCGTCCGCCCACAATCGAATACGAGGCCTACCCCGAGCCGGTGATCGCGCCCTACCACTACGACAAGGTGTAAGCCCCGTCAGAAGCTGGCCCCTCAGAAGCTGGCCCGCGCGGTCAGCTTCACATTGCGGCCCGCCATCGGCACGAACTCCTTGGTGAAGCTGGTGTGGTTGCGCGTTTCCACGTCGAACACGTTGTCCGCCTGCAACAACAGCGTCAGGTTGTCGCTGCCTTCCAGCGGGTGCCAGGCGAGCGAGAGGTTGACGAAGGTGTAGCCACCGGTCGCCGTTTCCAGCGCGGAAACGCGGTTCTGCGCGGCGGTCCATTGCACCTCGGCGCGGGCATCGAAATGGTCCACGCGGGCTTCCAGCGCGGCAGACAAGCTGATCGGCGGGATGCGCGGCACAGGCGAACCATCGGCCAGCGTGGCGCGCACATAGTCGCCGCGCAGTTCCCCGGTCAGGCCGAAGGCATCGCTATCCACCAGCGGCACGGATACTTCGCCTTCCAGCCCGAACTGGCCAGCATCCTGCTGGCGGAAGGCGAACACTTCCAGTCCGTCCTGCTCCAGCCCGGTATCGGCCAGGAAGATGAACCCGTCGAACCAGTTGCGATACATGCTGGCCGACAGCGAAACCTCACCAATATTGCCGCGCAGGTAGCCTTCCACGCCCCACGACCGTTCGGTAACAAGGTCAGCGGCGCCCACTTCGAACTGCTGCGTGGCCACGTGCGGCCCATCGGCAAACAGTTCCTGTGCGGTGGGGGCGCGCTCGGCGCGGCTGAGGTTGAGGCCCAGCCGCAAGTCGTCGCTGCTGGTTTCTACCAAGCCCAGAGAGAGACCTAGGGCGCCCGAAAGGCTGCCAAACGTCCGCTTCAGGCCCACCGAGCTGGTGGCATCCACGGTGATATGTTCGTACCGCCCGCCAAACTCTAGTTCGACTGGTGCGAGGTCGATTTCCTGCAAGGCGAACAGCGCCACATTGTCGGTTGAATTGGCGGGAATGAAGGCTTCTTCGCCGGTGGCCTGGAAATTGGTGTGGCTGATCTGCCCACCCACCGATCCGCGCCAGTCGCCGCGGAGGGACTGGATCAGTTCCAGCCGCCCTTCAAAGCCTTCCACGTCGAACACAGTGCCGGTCTCGGCGCCTTCAAACTCGGTGTGGGTGTAATCGGAATAGCCGAAACGGGCCTGCGCCTTGTCAAACAGGCCATCGCCCAGATCGAGTTCACCGCGCGCAGCGAGGCGGAAGCGCTTGAGGCCGATCGAAACGTCCTCCTCGCCTTCCGGCGCGGCTGCCTCTTCGACGTTTTCTTCTTCGTGCTCATGGATATGGCCGACGCCGGGCAGGCCGGGGATACCATAGGCCGTGTCATAATAGTCGACCGAGAAGCCGACATTGTTCTCGCCCGAGAAGGCGGCAAGGCCGGCGCCGACACTGAACGTTTCGGTCCAACTGTTGGGCAGGCGGCCGGAAACGTTTGCGCCATCGCGCAATTCTGCGGCTTCATCGAGGTGGCCTTCTTCTTCCTCCTCATCCGCTGCGGCCAGCAAGTCGGCGCGCAAGGCGGGTGAGGCGGCGAAGCCGGGAATGCGCAGGTCATCGGTATTGCGGTATGATCCGTCGACGTGGAACGCCACGTTATCGGCCAGCGGCACGTCCAGCGACAGTCCCTTTTCGGTCAGGTTGCTGGCAGAATCGACTGCGGCAATGGCATCGATATGCACTGCCTCATCAGGCACGCTGGGCGGAATGCGCTTGGTGATCACGTTGATCGCCCCGCCAATCGCCTGGCTGCCATACAGCAGCACGGCGGGTCCCCGCAGCACCTCGATGCGACTGGCGATCAGCGGATCCACCGTCACCGCGTGATCGTCTGACGCGCTGGAGGCATCCAGCGCGCCGATCCCGTCAGTCAGCACGCGCACCCGTTCCCCACCAAAGCCGCGCAGGATCGGCCGCGAGACGCCGGGCGCAAAGCCGGACGACGAAACGCCCGGCAGGTCGGCCAGCACCTCGCCCAACTGGGCCGACTGGTTGCGCAGCAGTTCGCCGCCTTCCAGCACGGAGGTTCCCGCCAGCACATCCAGCCGGTCGATCCCGGCGGCGGTGACCACGATCACATCGTGCAGGTCATCGCTGTTGGGATTGCCGCGAGCAGCCTCCTGGGCCTGCGCGGCGGGCGCCAACAGACCCGGCGCAATCAGGGCTGCGATTATGGCGGTGGCGGAAAGGAAACTGCTCATGCGGACAGCAGGCATGGATGAACGGACCCCGATAGTTTGACACGTTACAATGTAATGTAATTACATCACGCGGAGTCCTATGACCGTGGTGCAGCGCACAATCAAGTGCTGAATTTGACCGCGAGGTGAATCGTTGACCTGGTGCGACGACTTGCCGGGCGGACCTCAGCTGGCGGCGATGAGCCGGGCTTGTGCTTCCGCCGCGCCGATCAACGGTAACAGCGCGGCCATGTCCGGGCCGTGGTCGCGCCCGGTCAATGCCTGGCGCAAGGGCAGGAACAAGGCCTTGCCCTTGCGGCCCGTGGCTTCCTTCAATGCACCGGTAAGTACGCCCCAATCGGGGCCGACCTGCTCAAGGGTAGCAGCAGCAACCTGCAGGAAGGCGCGGTCTTCTTCGGTAAACGACGGTGGAGAAACAGGGCCGCGCACCACTTGCCACCAGTCCGCCGCGTCGGCCACCACGACCACGTTGGGACGGATCGCCAGCCAGGCCGCCTCGTTCATTTCGGCGGGCAACTGCGCGGCCACGCGCGCAAACGGCAACTGGTGCACCAATGCGGTATTCAGCCGCGCCAGTTCATCCTCGTCAAATCGCGCAGGGGCCCGGCCGAAAGTGGCAAGGTCGAAGCTGACGACCAGTTCGGCAACATCGGCAATGGCCTCTACCGGTTGCGACGTGCCCAACCGCGCCAGCAGCGCCACCAGCGCTTCGGGTTCGATCCCGCGCTCGCGGAAAGCGTCGCACCCCAGCGAGCCGAGCCGCTTCGAAAGCTTGCCCTCGCTCCCCACCAGCAGGGCCTCATGCGCGAAGGCCGGAGGACCAGCGTCAAGCGCGGTAAACATCTGTATTTGCGTGGCTGTATTGGAAACATGGTCTTCACCGCGCAGCACCTGGGTCACGCCCATATCGATGTCATCGATCACCGATGGCAGCATGTACAACCACGAGCCGTCGGCCCGCCGGATTACCGGATCGCTCATGCTGGCGGCTTCGAATTTCTGCGGTCCACGCACGCCATCATGCCAGGCGATCGGCTCGGCATGGTCCAGCAGGAAGCGCCAGTGCGGCAGGTCGCCCGCTGCGATCCGCGCCGCCTTGTCAGCCTCGCCCAAGGCCAGAGCGGCACGGTCATAAATCGGTGGCAACCCGCGCCCCAACGCCACCTTGCGCTTCAGGTCCAGTTCCTGCGACGTCTCCCAGCACGGGTAGACCCGGCCTGCGGCCTCCAGCTTCTGGAATGCCACTTCGTAGATCGCCAGACGCGCTGACTGCCGCTCCTCGCCATCGGGCGTCAGACCGAGCCACGCCAGATCGGCGCGGATGCCGTCGACATATTCCTCCCGGCTGCGGGCGGCATCGGTATCGTCGATCCGCAGCAGGAACCGCCCGCCCCCATCTTTCGTCTCGGCCCGCTTCGCCAGCATCCAGTTATGCAGCGCCGTGCGGATATTGCCAACGTGCAGGTGGCCAGTGGGCGACGGGGCGAAGCGGGTAATGGTAGCCATGCGCGGCAGGTAGCCTTCCTGCCGCGCCATGCCAAGTGACCGGGCCAAGTCACCGGGCCAAGTCACCGGGCCAAGCTAGACCAATTCTGCCATCGATGCCGGGTTGAATTCCTCCAGCTCGCCTTGCCGGCCCTGCTGCACCTTGGCGGCCCATTGCGCATCCGACAGCAGCACGCGGCCCACGGCAATCAGGTCAAACTCGCCGCGCTCCATGCGTTCGACCAGCGGCTCCAGCCCGGAAACGGCAGAGGACTGCCCGCCAAATGCGCTGAAGAAATCGCTGGAGAGGCCGACCGACCCCACGCTGATCGTCGGCAGGCTGGTAACCTTCTTGGCCCAGCCGGCGAAATTGAGTCCTTGCTCACCGTCGATCTCGGGGAACTCCGGCTCCCAGAAGCGGCGCTGCGAGCAGTGGAAAATGTCCACCCCGGCAGCGGCGAGCGGGGCCAGCCATTGTTCCAGTTCAGCCGGTGTAGAGGCGAGGCGTGCGGCATAATCCTGCTGCTTCCACTGGCTGAGGCGCAGCAGGATGGGAAAGTCCGGCCCCACGGCAGCGCGCACCGCGGCCACCACTTCGGCAGCAAAGCGGCTGCGTTCGCCAATCGTGGCGCCGCCCCACTTGTCCTTGCGCAGGTTGGTTTCCGGCCAGAAGAACTGGTCGATCAGGTAGCCGTGCGCGCCGTGCAGCTCCAGCGTATCAAAGCCCAGGTCGCGCGCGGCCAGCGCCGACTTGGCGAAGGCGGCCACGGTATCGGCAATGGCTTCCTCGGTCATCGGCTCGCCCACCGCTTCGCCCGGCTTGTTAAGTCCACTGGGAGTGTCGAGCGCGGGCCGTTCATACGCGGGATCGGCGGTGGTGCCGCCCGTATGCCAGATTTGCGGGCCCATCTTGCCGCCTGCTGCATGAACCGCGTCGATCACCTGCTGCCACCCGGCCAACGCGGCTTCGCCATGGAAGAACGGGATGTGCGGCAGGTTGCGGCTGGCGGGACGGTCCACCACGGTGCCTTCGGACAGGATCAGCCCCACCTGCCCCTCGGCACGGCGGGCATAGTATGCCGCATTGGCCGCGCCGGGCACGCCATCGGGCGACATGTTGCGCGTCATCGGCGCCATCACAATGCGGTTCTTGAGATTGAGCTTGGGCGAAGCGAACGGTTCAAACAGGATATCGGTGGCGGGCATAAGTGCACTTCCTTTGCGTTACGCGCCCCATCTAGTGGGGCTTGTCACCAAGTCGATCAAGCTATTCTGTACTGGACAGTAGAAAATCGCCAGCCCCAACGAAAAACCCCGCCGGAATCGCTTCCGGCGGGGTTGTTTCGTGGCTGATGGAAGCGCGGCTTACTCTTCGCCAGCGTCTTCCTCAGGCGTTGTGTCTTCCTCAGACGTTGCGTCCTCGGCAGCCGTGTCTTCCGAACCGTAGTGGTCGGCGGCTTCGGGGTTCAGGTACTCGCCCGCATCGGCATCGGTGCCGTGGGTTTCGCCCTCGACTGCGGCCAGCGGATCGTCACCGATTGCTGCTTCTGGGCCCTGGGCCAGTTCGGCAGCGTGCTCTTCGGCCGCAGTGGCGGGAGCGATCAGGTGCTCCTGCAGCTTGCGGTACGAAGCGCGCAGCGCGGCGTCGCGGCTGGAGGCAGTCACGCGGATGCGGTTCATGCCCGCGCCGGTACCGGCGGGGATGAGGCGACCCACGATGACGTTTTCCTTCAGACCGATCAGCGTGTCCTTCTTCCCTTCGACCGCTGCCTGCGTCAGCACGCGGGTGGTTTCCTGGAACGACGCGGCCGAGATGAACGACCGGGTCTGCAAGGACGCCTTGGTGATGCCGAGCAGCACGGGGTTACCCGCCGCCATGGCGCCACCCTTGGGCAGCTTGGCGTTGTACTCGTCCATCTCCGTACGGTCGACCTGCTCGCCCGGCAGCAGCGTGGTATCGCCGCCATCGGTGATCTCGACCTTCTGCAGCATCTGGCGAACGATCACCTCGATGTGCTTGTCGTTGATCTTCACGCCCTGGAGACGATAGACTTCCTGGATTTCCGAACAGAGGTATTCCGCCAGGGCTTCCACGCCCAGCACTTCCAGGATGTCGTGCGGGTTGGGGCTGCCGGAGATGAGCGTATCGCCCTTCTTGACATAGTCGCCTTCCTGCACGTCGATCACCTTGGTCTTGGGGACCAGGTATTCCACGGGATCTCCCTCTTCCGGGACAATCGCGATCTTGCGCTTGGCCTTGTAGTCGCGGACGAATTCCACCCGGCCGCTGATCTTGGCGATCACCGAAACGTCCTTGGGCATGCGCGCCTCGAACAGTTCGGCCACTCGCGGCAGACCACCGGTGATGTCACGCGTCTTGGCGGCTTCGCGGCTGGCACGGGCCAGGATGTCGCCAGCGGCCACTTCCTGTCCGTCTTCCACCGAAAGCGTGGTGCCCGGAGCCAGCATGTAACGTGCCGCCTCGGTATCCTCGCCCTTCTTGCCGGTGACCTGGCTGGCGCCATCACCCAGCAGGGTCATGCGCGGGCGCAGGTCTTCCTTCTTGGAACGGCCAGCGGCACGGTATTCGATGACCACACGCTGGGCGATGCCGGTGGCTTCGTCCACCCGCTCTTCCAGCGTCTTGCCTTCGACCAGGTCCTGGTAACGGACCACGCCGGCGCTTTCGGTGATGATCGGCAGGGTGAACGGATCCCATTCAGCCAGACGATCGCCTTCCTTCACCTTGGCGCCATCCTCATGCATCAGCATGGTGCCGTAAGGCACGCGGTGGATCGCGCGTTCCCGGCCCTCGGCGTCAACCACGACCATTTCACCGGTGCGCGCCAGCGACAGGCGGCGACCGCGCTTGTCGAGGATCGTCGGCATGTCGCGATAGACCACCTTACCATCGGAAATGGCTTCCAGATGGCTGGTTTCGTTGACCTGTGCCGCGCCGCCGATGTGGAACGTCCGCATCGTCAGCTGGGTACCCGGCTCACCGATCGACTGGGCGGCAATAACGCCGACAGCTTCACCGATGTTGACCGGCGTACCACGCGCCAGATCGCGGCCATAGCAAGTGCCGCAAACGCCCATCTCGGCTTCGCACACCAGCGGGCTGCGGATCTTGGCAACCTGCGTTTCGGCGTCCTCGATGGCCTTTACCATCGGCTCGTCCAGCAGGGTCCCGGCAGCCGCGATCACTTCGCCAGTGGCGACGTTGATGATGTCTTCGGCCAGGGTACGGCCCAGGATACGCTCGCCCAGCGAGGCAATGATGCTGCCGCCCTGGATGATCGCGCGCATTTCCAGCGCGTTCTGGGTGCCGCAATCTTCCTGCACGATCACGCAATCCTGCGACACGTCGACCAGGCGGCGGGTCAGGTAACCCGAGTTTGCCGTCTTGAGCGCGGTGTCGGCCAGGCCCTTGCGAGCGCCGTGAGTGGAGTTGAAGTATTCAAGGACGGTCAGGCCTTCCTTGAAGTTCGAGATGATCGGCGTCTCGATGATCTCGCCCGAAGGCTTGGCCATCAGGCCGCGCATACCGGCGAGCTGCTTCATCTGCGCGGGAGAACCACGCGCACCGGAGTGGCTCATCATGTAGATCGAGTTGATCGGCTGCT
>JAZKFK010000403.1:0-12619 GCA_040386475.1 Pseudomonadota bacterium
TGCGCAGCTGGTCCCTCGTCAAGATGGGCACCACCGCCGCGCAGAAGAAGCTGTTCTTCAACCTGCGCCGGATGAAGAAGCAGCTGGAAGCTTACGAGGATGCCGACCTCAGCCCGGAAAACCTGGCCAAGATCGCTACTGACCTGGGCGTGCCCGAGCAGGAAGTGATCAACATGAACCGGCGCATGATGATGGGCGGCGACGGCAGTCTGAACATGCCCATGCGCAACGGTGAGGAAGGCAGCGGCGAATGGCAGGATTTCCTGCAGGACGATCGCCCCTTGCAGGACGTGATCGTGGCCGACGCCGAAGAGGCCGACATGCGCCGCGAAATGCTGATCGAGGCAATGGGTTCGCTCAATGACCGCGAAAAGCACATCCTGACCGAACGCCGCCTGGTGGACGAACCGCAGACGCTGGAGGAACTCAGCCAGCACTACGACGTCAGCCGCGAACGAATCCGCCAGATCGAGGTGCGCGCGTTCGAGAAGCTGCAAAAGGCGATGCAGCGGATCGCGGGAGAGCGGTTGCTGCCAGTGGCGGCGTAACCGCTTGGCGTTTTACGCGAGACAAAAGGGGCCGGGCGGCAACGTCCGGCCCTTTTTCGTCAATAAGCCTTGGCCAACATCCCCAGCATCGGGTCCATTTGCCCATCACGCTCGGCAAAGCGCAGCCGACCGACCATCGCGGTCAGCACTTCGGGCGGAGTTGGCTCCTGCGCAAACTGTGCCATCGTCTCGGCGATGAAACCATCAAGCGGCATGTAGGCTTCCACGCTGGACTGGCCGGGCGTCAGTTCGGTCCGCACGCCGGGCGGGGCGATCTCGATGACCTCGATCTGGCCGGCAAGCTTGGCGCGCAACGACTGCGTATAGCTGTGCAGCGCGGCCTTGGTGGCGGAATAGGTGGCAGAAGCGGGCAGCGGCACAAATGCGAGGCCCGAAGTGACATTGACCACTGCGGCATTGGCCTGGGCCTTCAGGTGATCGACCAGGGCATCGATCAGGCGGATCGGGCCGAGCAGGTTGGTTGTCACGGTCGCCTCGGCCTCGGCCAGGTCGCGCGTGGTGGTCAGGTCCTCGCGCGCCATCATGCCCGCATTGTTGACCAGCACATTTAGTGCGGGGAAGCGGGCAGTGACCTCGGCAGCAAAGCGGGTGATGTCGGCGGCATCGGCTACGTTCAAAGTCATCGGGTGGATTGCGGGGTAGCCTTGCGCAGTCTGCGCCAGGGTGTCGGCATTGCGCCCCGCCACGATCACCGTGTTGCCCTCGTCCGCCCACCACCGGGCCATGCCGCGCCCGATGCCACTGCCGCCACCGGTAATCAGGATGGTATTGCCGCTCGGTTTCATGGTAGAATCTCCTTGCTGGATTGGTTGGTGAACGGCAGATAAGCGCAATGCTCACTATTCGAAAGTAGGCACCTTTTCGTGCTGTAGTTACCTGGAGGTAAGTATGACCGCCACCGCCCCCAAGGCTGTCACCGCCTATCACGACGATCCCCGCGTCGATCAGCTTGTAACCGAGATCATCGGCCGCGTGGCAGACAAGTGGACCCTGCTGGTGATCGAGGCGCTGGAGGAAGCGGAATGCCTGCGCTTTTCGGCGCTTGCCCGCGCGGTGCCGGGTGTCAGCCAGAAAATGCTGACGCAAACCCTGCGCGGCATGGAACGCGAGGGGTTGCTGACGCGCAAGGTCTACGCGGAAGTGCCGCCGCGGGTGGAATACCGGCTGACCCCGATAGGCCATGGGCTGGCGGCGGCCTTTTGTCCGGTGTGGGTCTGGGCGGAGGAGAATCTGCCCGCGATAGAGGCGGCGCGGATCGCTTACGACGCGGAAGGGTGACGCGGCAGGATGATGGGGCGGCTGGCGCTTTCCTACAGGTGCGCCGTGCTGCCACGTCGCTGCCATGCTGCTTCGTCTACACTCGCTCGCCCGGCGCTGCCTCGCGCCATTTGCGCCGGCACAAGCTGACACCCGGCGCATGCAAGGTGACACTTTTGCCCGCAAGCCGACATTCTGCCCTTGGACTGTGTGCCATGTGTTCCAGGTTGTCGGGCTCCACTCCCGCTTCCAACGGCGCGCACCCTTCGCTAAGGCCGCCCTATGGGCACCCGCATCGCACTCTGGACCGCCAAGGCCATCGCCGTCTTCATCGCGCTCAGCCTGGCGCTGGTGGTGCTGTTCCGGTTCGTGCCGGTGACCTACACCCTGACCATGCTGTTCGACGAGAATCCGGTCACCCGCGACTGGGAACCGCTGAGCCGGATTGACCGCAACATGGTCAGCGCGGTGATCGGGGCCGAAGACGGCAAGTTCTGCACGCACAACGGGTTCGACACCGAGGCGATCGAGCAGGCGATCGAGGAACGGATGAACGGCGAGCGCGAGCGCGGGGCCAGTACCATCAGCCAGCAGACCGCCAAGAACGTGTTCCTGTGGCAAGGCGGCGGGTTCTTCCGCAAGGGCCTGGAGGCCTGGTTCACCTTCCTGATCGAGACGATCTGGACCAAGCGGCGGATCATGGAGGTCTACCTCAACATCGCCGAAACCGGGATCGGCACTTATGGCGTAGAGGCGGGATCGCAGCGCTACTTCCAGCACTCGGCCGCGCGCCTGACGCGCGACGAGGCGAGCCGCATCGCCGCCGCGCTGCCCAGCCCGAAGACGCGCGAAGTGGTCAGCCCCGGTGGCTTCACCCGCCGTTATGGCAACACCATCGAGGCGCGCATCGGCCAGGTCCGCCGCGACGCGCTTGACGCCTGCGTGTACGACTGACCGGCATGGGGGGCGCACACTCGCACGGTCATGACCATGGGCATGGGAACGGACATGTGCACGCCCCGGCTGACTTCGGTCGCGCCTTCGCCATCGGGATCGTGCTCAACACCGCCTTCGTGGTGGTGGAGGCGACCTTCGGCCTGCTGTCAGGCTCGATGGCGCTGGTGGCCGATGCCGGGCACAACCTATCCGATGTGCTGGGCCTGATGGTGGCCTGGGCGGCGAGCGTGGCGGCGCGGCGACCGGCCTCGGCGCGGTTCACCTGGGGGCTGAAGAGCAGCACCATTCTGGCCGCGCTGGCCAATGCCATGCTGCTGCTGGTGGCCATCGGGGCGATCCTGTTCGAGACCATCCACCGCCTGTTCAACCCGGTCGAGCCGCAAGGCGAGACGATGATCTGGGTGGCAGCGGTCGGCATCGCCATCAACACCGCCACCGCGCTGATGTTCATGCGCGGCCGCAAGCATGACCTCAACGTGCGCGGCGCCTTCCTGCACATGGCCGCCGATGCGCTGGTCAGCGTGGGCGTGGTGGTGGCGGGACTGGTAATCGTGCTGACCGGCTGGGTGCTGATCGATCCGCTGGTCAGCCTGGTGATCGTGGCGGTGATCGGCTGGGGCACCTGGGGTTTGCTGCGCGATAGCGTCAAAATGGGCCTCAACGCCGTGCCCGACGGGATTGACGAAGGTGCGGTGCGCGGCCTGCTGGCGGGACTGCCCGGGGTTGCCGGCGTGCACGATCTGCATATCTGGCCGATGAGCACCACCGAGACCGCGCTGATCGCGCATCTCACCATGCCTGCCGGCCATCCGGGCGATGCCTTCCTGCATCACGCTGCGCATGAACTGGAGCACCGCTTTGCCATCGGCCACGCCACGTTGCAGGTGGAAACCGGCGAGGGCGAGCACTGCGGAGACTGCGGCTGAGCGACGATACCATCCGCGATGGCGGCTGCGCGTGCGGCCAGGTGCGCTATCGGCTGCATGGCGATCCGATCATGGTGCACAATTGCCATTGCCGCCTGTGCCAGCGGCAGACCGGCTCCACCAGCGTGCTCAACGCCTTTGTCGAAACCGACCGGATCGAACTGCTGACGGGCCATCTGGCCGACAATGTTGTGCCCGCAGGTAGCGGCCAGCCGCATACGATCCGCCGCTGCGCCGCTTGCGGAACGGCCATGTGGAGCCACTACGCCCGCCTCGGCACGCTGGGCGCGGGACTGCGGGTGGGCACGCTGGACGATCCGGACAGCGTGACACCAGACGTGGTGATCTTTACCGAGAGCAAAATCCCGTGGGTGCCATTACCCGCCGGCATCCCTGCCTTTGCGCAATACTACGACTTTCGCGAAGTGCTGCCACCGGCCAGCCATGAACGCCTGATGGCGCTGGCCGATCGACGCAAGGCGGGCGAGGGGTAGTTACCCTTCGCAGCAGGCCCTATTAAGCCGCCGCTTCCTTCTTGCTCTTCTTGCCTTCCATCACGCGGACGGGCTCCTTGCGGCCGTGGACCACGTCGGCATCCACCACCACTTCGGTCACGTCATCCAGGCTGGGCAGGTCGAACATGGTGTCGAGCAGCAGCGCTTCCACGATCGAGCGCAGCCCGCGCGCGCCGGTCTTGCGCTTGATCGCCTTCTTGGCGATCTCCTGCAGGGCGTCGTCGGTGAAGGTCAGCGTCACGTCTTCCAGCTCGAACAGCTTGGCGTACTGCTTGACCAGCGCGTTCTTGGGTTCGCTGAGGATGGTGACCAGAGCGTCGATGTCGAGATCGTGCAGCGTCGCGATCACCGGCAGACGGCCGACGAATTCCGGAATCAGACCGAACTTGAGGAGATCCTCAGGCTCGCACTTTTCCAGCATCTCGCCCACGCGGGCCTTGCTGGGATCGGAGATATTGGCGCCAAAGCCGATCGAACGCTTCTGCAAGCGGTCGCTGATCACCTTTTCGAGGCCCGCGAACGCACCGCCACAGATGAACAGGATGTTGGTGGTGTCCACCTGCAGGAATTCCTGCTGCGGATGCTTGCGCCCACCCTGCGGCGGCACTGAAGCTGTGGTGCCTTCCATCAGCTTGAGCAGCGCCTGCTGCACGCCCTCACCCGAAACGTCGCGGGTGATGGAGGGATTTTCCGACTTGCGGGTGATCTTGTCGATCTCGTCGATGTAGACGATGCCCTGCTGCGCCTTTTCGACGTTATAGTCGCTGGCTTGCAGCAGCTTGAGGATGATGTTCTCCACGTCCTCGCCCACGTAACCGGCTTCGGTCAGCGTGGTGGCGTCGGCCATGGTGAACGGCACGTCGAAGGTGCGCGCCAGCGTTTGCGCCAGCAGCGTCTTGCCGCTGCCGGTAGGGCCGACCAGCAGGATGTTGCTCTTGGCCAGTTCAACATCGTTGCCCTTGCCGCTGTGCTTCAGCCGCTTGTAGTGATTGTGCACGGCAACCGAGAGGACGCGCTTGGCGCGTTCCTGGCCGATCACGTAATCGTTCAGCGTCTCGCAGATTTCATGCGGGGTGGCGATTTCGCCATCCTTGCGGCCACCGATCGCACCCTTGGTTTCCTCGCGGATGATGTCGTTGCACAGCTCCACGCACTCGTCGCAGATGAACACGGTTGGACCCGCGATGAGCTTGCGTACCTCGTGCTGCGACTTGCCGCAGAAACTGCAGTACAGGGTGCTCTTGCTATCGGTTCCGCTCAACTTCGTCATGGTCCCTGTCTGTGTTCCGGTCTGGGCTTCGGCCTGGGCTTGGGCCAGTGATAGTGTCCGCAGACACAAGGAGTCGATACGACCAATGTAAAGGCGCGCACCGCAATATCAATCGCATGGTCCTTAATTCCCCCGGCTTGACCGCCGCTGAAGGAGCAAGGTTGCCAAAATGCTACAACTGGCCCCAGGAGTGTTTACCTGCCCGGGGCGCAGTCGCTTACTCCGGTGCGCCGCCCGAACCCGTGGGTTCATCGGGGTTTTCGCCCTTGGGACGGTGCGCGAAAACCGCGTCCACCAGGCCGAATGCCTTGGCTTCGTCGGCTTCCAGGAAGGTATCGCGATCCATCGCCTTCTCGACTGTTTCCAGCGACTGGCCGGTGTATTTCACGTACAGGTCATTCATCCGCGCCTTGATGCGCAGGATTTCCTTGGCCTGGATTTCGATATCGCTGGCCATGCCGCGCGCGCCGCCGCTGGGCTGGTGGATCATGATCCGCGCATTGGGCAGGGCCACGCGCATACCCGGCTCACCCGCGGCCAGCAGGAAACTGCCCATCGAAGCGGCCTGGCCGATACACACGGTGCGCACCTTGGGCTTGATGTAGGCCATGGTGTCATGGATCGCCATGCCGGCCGTCACCACCCCGCCGGGGCTGTTGATGTACATGGAGATGTCCTGGCTGTTTTCGCTTTCCAGGAACAGCAGCTGGGCCACGATCAGGCTGGCCATGTTATCCTCGATCCCGCCGGTGATGAACACGATGCGTTCACGCAGCAGGCGGCTGAAGATGTCGAAGCTGCGCTCGCCCCGGCTGGTCGATTCCACCACCACGGGCACCAGGGCGCCGGTAACGGGATCCATGTTGAAACGGTCACGATTGTCGCCGAACAGGTCGAGCATTGTATTCCCCTAAGTGGTCTTTCGCGGCCCTATGTCGCGCGCCGCTCCGCGTAGTTCAAGGGGGTAGGGGCTTACCGCAGCAACACCATACCCCGATTTTGCGTTCATCGACGGGCGCGGCGGGCTCTGCCATCCGCGCGCCGCGATAGCAGATGCAACCGGCATAGTGACAGCGGCAGGTACAGGATTGAGCCGGTGGGCGTTGCCAAAGGCCCATATTGCGTTGCAGCGAAAGCAGGCGCAGTCTGCCGGGATGAACCTTGCCCGCCATCTGTCCGCCGCCGCTGTGCTATTTGCCGCCAGTGCCCTGCAACCAAACCAAGTCGCCGCGCAGGACTGCGCCTTGCCCGTCGGCATTTCCACCGCAACGCGCGACGTAAACCACTTCCTGGCGCGAATTGCCCAGATTGACGACGCCGGCCCCACGCTGAACGCGGTGGTCGCCGTAAACCCAGCAGCCGCGTGCAGCGCCGCGACGCTGGAGGGCCAGAGCCCGCTGAATGGCCGCGCGGTGCTGATGAAGGATAATATCGAGACGCGCGAACTGCCCACCACGGCAGGATCGCTGGCGCTGGCGGGCAACATGACCGGCCGCGATGCCCCGCTGATTGCGCGCCTGCGCGCAGCGGGCGGCGTGGTGCTGGGCAAGACCAACCTTTCCGAATGGGCCAACATTCGCGGCTCCGGCAGCTCCAGCGGGTGGAGTGCGGTGGGTGGGCAGACGCGCAATCCGCATGGCATTGACCGCAGCCCGTGTGGATCGTCCAGCGGCAGCGGCGCGGCCATCGCTGCGGGCCTGGCCTGGGCAGCGATCGGCACCGAAACCGATGGCTCGATCACCTGCCCCGCCGCGATCAACGGCATTGTCGGCTTCAAGCCCACCGTAGGGCTGGTCAGCCGCACGCACGTGGTGCCGATCAGCGCCAGCCAGGACACCGCCGGGCCGATGGCCACCTGTGTTGCCGATGCCGCGCTGCTGCTGGGGGCGATTGCCGGGCCGGACCCACTTGATCCGGCTACTGCAGAGGCGGCCGCGCACGTGGTCGATTTCACCGCTGGCCTTGCCACCAGTTCGCTCAGCGGCGTGCGGATTGGCGTGCTGCGCAAGCAGGCGGGCACCGAGTTGCGGATGCTGGCCGAGTTTGACCGCGCGCTGGCCGACCTTGCCGCCGCCGGAGCGATTCTGGTGGAGATCGACTTCACGCCCGAACCGGCCATGGGCGAGGCTGAATATGCCGTGCTGCTGTACGAATTGCGCGAAGGGCTGGGCGCCTATCTACAAGGCTCGCCCGCCAATCTGCCGATCCGTTCGCTGGCCGATGCCATTGCCTTCAACCGCGCCAACGCGGGGCAAGAACTGCGCTGGTTCGGGCAGGACATCTTCGAAGCGGCGGACATGGCAACCGACGAGGCGGCTTATCGCGAGGCGCGCGCCACCAGCCTGCGCCTGGCCGGGGCCGAGGGGATCGATCGCCTGCTGGCCGAACACGACGTGGCGCTGCTGGTCGCCCCCACCGAAGGTCCGGCCTGGCCGATTGACCTGATGCAAGGTGATCGCTTCATCAGCCCGTCGGTTGGTGCAGGCAGCATGGCGGCGATCGCGGGTTATCCGCACCTGACCGTGCCGATGGGCGCGGTGGAGGACTTGCCGGTGGGCCTGTCGATCATCGGTGCACAGTGGCAGGACCATCAGGTGCTGTTGGCGGGCTCCGCTTACGAACGGGCGCGCACGGCAACTTTGCCGCAAGCCGGGCTGGGCCGCTGGGGCGAATAGGCGAGAGACAGTTTGTTACACAAGGCGCATTGTTACGGTGGTTGATTGCGTCTAGCGGGGCCGGACAAAATCAACAGTGGGGATGATAACGGACTTGGGAGTGGACGCGATCCAGTCTGGGCGATGGTCCATGGCCGTGGCTATGGTGGCCGCGCTGTGCCCCGTTGCCGCCGTGGCCCAGCAAGTTTCTCCCCCCGCCACCAACCCCGCCGAACAATTGGCTCCCGCAACGCCCGCCCCTGCGGCGCCGGACGTAGCCTTCCCGCTTAACGAGGCACCGCGCGTATTCCAGCCGGCCGATTTTGCCGCCTTCAGCCCGCGTAGCGCGCTCGACATGGTGCAGCAGATCCCCGGTTTCACTATCGAAGGCGCAGGTGGCGGCGGCGGTGGTGGTGGCGGCAGCCGCGGGTTGGGCCAGGCTAACGGCAACGTGCTCCTCAATGGCGTGCGCATTGTCACCAAATCCGGCTCGATCACCGATGAACTGTCGCGCATCGCGGCGGATGACGTGATCCGGATCGAGTTGGTCGAGGGCTCAACGCTGAACATTCCCGGCTTGTCGGGGCGCGTGGCCAACGTGATCTCCAACTCGGCCGACGGGTTGCAGGGGCAATTTGAATGGCGCCCGCAACTGGCGGCCGAATATGCCGATGCCCGCTGGCTGGAAGGCATCGCCTCGCTGTCGGGTACCTTCGGCAACCTCGGCTTTACCGTGGCCGTGGAAGGCCGCCCGGTGCGCAATGGCAATGGCGGGCCCAACATCATCACCTTCGGCAGCGGCCGGGTGGAGGAGCGGTTCAGCGAATTCGGCGCGCACGGCGATGACAAGCGGGTGTCGGGCCAGGTCAGCTATGAGACGGTTGGCGGCACCCTGCTGAACATCAACGGCTCGTACCTCCACCGCCGGTTCAAGAGTTTCGATGACGAATTCGTGATCGGCCCAGTGGGCGCGGCTCCGCTGACCGACCTGTTCGACCAGCGCAACCGCGGGCACGATCGCGAGCTGGGCGGCGATATCGACTTTGCGCTGGGCGGCGGGCGGATGAAGCTGATCGGCCTCGACAGTGCTGCGGTGATGGATCTGACCACCCAGACGGTGATCGATCCCGCCACCGGTGCCAGTCCGTTTGGCAGCCGCTACCAGAACCTCAGCCAGCGCGGTGAACGCATCGGGCGCGGCGAATACTCATGGTCCATGTGGGGCGCGGACTGGCAGTGGTCGTTTGAAGGGGCCTTCAACCGGCTGGACCAGCAGGGCAACCTTTCGTTGTTGCGCGCGAGCGGCAATTTTGAATCGGTGCCGTTTCCTGCCGGCACCGGCGGCGTGCGCGAGGAGCGCTACGAATCGCTGCTGTCCTACAGCCGCCAGCTGGCTGACGGGCTGACCATGCAACTGATCGCGGGCGGGGAATATTCCAATATCCGCCAGACCGGCAGCAACGCCAACGCGCGCACCTTCCAGCGGCCCAAGGGCTCGCTGACGTTCGGCTACACCCCGGGGCCGCAATGGACGGTGACCGCGAAGTTCGACCGGCGGGTGGGCCAGCTCAACTTCGGTGATTTCCTGGCGGCGGTGAACCTGTCTGACAACAACCAGAACGCGGCCAACAACGACCTGCGGCCTGACCAGTCGTGGGGCGGCGAGATCGAGGCGACGCGCGACCTAGGCGCATGGGGAAGCATGACGCTGCGCGTGTTCCGCCGCCGGTTCGAGGATTTTGTCACCATCATCCCCACGCCCACCGGCGGCGAGGCGCGCGGCAACGTGGCCTTTGCCCGGGTGATGGGATTGGAACTGAACGGCACGGTCAATTTCGATCCGCTGGGCCTGCCCGGTGCCAAGCTGGACATTGCCGCATCGATGCGCGATTCGCGCTTCCCCGATCCGGTGGTGGCGGGTGCATTCCTGCCGGTGCAGTTTGCCCAGCCGCGCCATCTGGAGCTGGATTTCCGCTATGACATTCCCGCCAGCGATATCGCGCTGGGGGCCAGCTACCGCTATTCGGCCTACAATGCCTATTACCGGGTGGCCGAATTCGGGATCGATCATGCCTTCGATCACAACCCCGGGTTGTTTATCGAGCACAAGGACCTGTTCGGTCTGAGCGTGCAGGCGCGGGTCAACAACCTGTTGAACCGCCCGCTGGGGCTGGATCGTTCTGTGTTTACCGGCCCGCGCGGCTCGTCCACCCCGCTGCTGTTTCGTGAGGATCGCCGCCGGTTTGTGGGCCGGGTAGTCAACATCACGGTGAAGGGCAGCTTCTAAAGCCGTTCGCCAGGCTGGAATCGCAAAGGGCGGCCCCACCGGTGTGGTGGGGCCGCCCTTTTGGTGTGCTTTGCGCCGGTGGGCGAAAGCTTACTTCTTGGCCGGAGCCTTCTTGGCGGCCGGCTTCTTTTCGGCGGCAGGCTTGTCGGCGGCGGGCTTCTTAGCGGCAGCCTTCTTGGTCGGTTTGGCTTCCTCGGCGGCAGGCGCTTCGTCAGCTTCGGCCTTCTTCGCCGGAGCCTTCTTGGCAGCGGCCTTCTTGGCGGGCTTGGTTTCGGCCACCGGAGTTTCCTCGGCCTCGATCGCGGCTTCCAGTTCCTCGCGGGTTACTTCCCGCTCGGTCACTTCGGCCTTGTCGAACAGGAAATCGACCACCTTGTCCTCGTACAGCGGAGCACGCAGCTGGGCCTGGGCCATGGCATCCTGGCGCACATAGTCCACGAAGCGCTGGCGATCCTCGGCGCGATACTGCTGCGCGGCCTGGGTGATCAGCATCGACATCTCCTGCTGGGTGATGTCGACGTTGTTGGCCTGGCCGATTTCCGACAGCAGCAGGCCCAGGCGCACGCGGCGCTCGGCAATGCGCTGGTAATCGGCCTTGTCGGCCTCGATCTCGGCCAAGGCGGCGGCGGGGTCTTCCTCGCGCGCAGCTTCGGCCTGCAGCTGCTGCCAGATCTGCGCGAACTCGGCTTCCACCATCGTCGGCGGCACGGCAAAGTCATGATCGGCGGCCAGCGTATCGAGCAACTGGCGCTTCATCTGGGTGCGGGTGAGGCCGGCAGTTTCCTGCTCCAGCTGGATCTTGACCACGTCCTTCAGCCGATCGAAGCTTTCCAGGCCCAGGTTCTTGGCGAACTCATCGTCCAGCACGGTCTCGCCTTCCACCTTCACCGCTTGCACGGTGATGGCGAACTGGGCTTCCTTGCCGGCCAGGTGCGCGGCGGGGTAGTCAGCCGGGAAAGTGACGTTGATGGTCTTTTCCTCACCGGTCTTCACGCCCGTCAGCTGTTCTTCAAAGCCGGGGATGAACTGGCCGGAGCCGAGCACCAGCGGGGTGTTCTCGGCCTTGCCGCCTTCAAATTCCACGCCATCGACGCTGCCCACGAAATCGATGATCAGCTGGTCGCCATCGGTGGCCTTCTTGGTCTTGGGCGCGTCGTTGTAGCTCTTCTGCCCTTCGGCGATGCGGGCCAGCGCCTCGTCCAGCGCGGCATCGGTGACCGGCACGGTCAGGCGTTCCAGCTTCAGGCCATCGATCGACGGCGCCGTGATGTCGGGCAGGATCTCTACTTCCACGGTCAGGCTGGCATCCTGGCCCTGCTCGTAACCTTCGGCCATGTCGACGCGCGGCTGCAGCGCGGGGCGCAGCGCCTTGTCGCGGATCAGGCCTTCAACCGATTCGCGCAGGGCGGTGTTCAGCGCATCGTTGTGCAGCGCTTCGCCGTGCATCTTGCGGATGAGGTTCGCCGGAACCTTGCCCGGACGGAAGCCCGGCATCTTGATGGTCGGAGCGATCTTCTTCACTTCCGAATCGATCCGCGCCTCGATGTCCTTGGCGGGAATGGTCAGCGTGTAGGCGCGCTTGAGGCCTTCGTTGCTGGTCTCGACAATCTGCATGATACTGCCTTTATTTCAAACGGTTGTGCGCCGCGCGGTCCTGAAGGACTGGCGGACACTGGTGCGGGCGAAGGGACTCGAACCCCCACATCTTGCGATACTGGTACCTAAAACCAGCGCGTCTACCAATTCCGCCACGCCCGCAAGCTGTGACTTCTTCTCCCAGGCATGCGCCTGACAAACAGGGGGCCGCCCTTAAATGCGCACGGGCAAAAGGGCAAGGCTGGAAGGGGCAATCGTGGCCCAATAGAGATTGCCCGATTGATTAGCAGGCCTGCGTGGCGCTAAGCGCTTGCCCTATGACCGACCAACAGACCCCCGAACCGACCTCCGAGCCCACCGTGGAGAGTGCTGCCGACACCCCGCCCGATCACCTGGCAATCGATCCCTCCAGCCCGTTCTTCGATGAAGACAAGCTGCGCCGCGGCGTGGGCATCCGCTTCAAGGACCGGGTGCGGACCGATATCGAGGAATACTCAATCTCGGAAGGCTGGGTGCGCGTGCAGGCGGGCAAAGCGATGGACCGCCGCGGCCGCCCGCTGACCCTGAAGCTGAGCGGGCCGGTGGAAG
>JAZKFK010000404.1:0-4511 GCA_040386475.1 Pseudomonadota bacterium
TTGCGGATCGCCCCCAGGTAATTGCCCAGGTGAAGCGAGCCCGTGGGCTGGATGCCGGAAACAACGCGCATGCTATTCAACCTCTATAATCTCGTCATCGGCCTTGGTGCGGGCCGGACGTTTGCGCCGTAGCTGGGCGATCAGGTCCTTGTCGAGCGCACCGAACACGAAAGCGGCGGCAAAAAACACCGCGCCGCCCGCGCCCACCAGCATGGTCAGCGACCACACCCGGTCGATCACCGAGCCGCTGTAACGATCCGCCATCAGCGGAGTGAGGTACCACAGCAGCGCCGCCATCGCTCCCGTCGCCAACGCTTGGCGGGCAATGCGGCTGAGCAGCTTGGGGGTGAAGTGGAACCAGCCACGACGGTGCAGGATAATGTACAGCAGCACGCAGTTGAGCGTGGCCGAAGCCGCCGTCGCCCCGGCCAAGCCGACAATGCCATACCGATTGACCACGTAGATGTTGAGGCTGACGTTGAAGATCAGCGAGGCCAGGGCGGTCCACACCGGGGTGCGGGTATCCTCGCGGGCGAAGAACCCCGGGTTGAGCACTTTCACCACCACATAAGCGGGCAGACCGGCCACCAGCGCCACCACGATCTGCGCCATCAGCGCGCCATCGCTGGCGGTGAACTTGCCGCCCACGAAGAACGCCGCGCAGAACGCTGGCGCACACACCGCCAGCGCGGCGGCGGCGGGCAGGGTCAGCAGGGTGGCAATCTCGAACGCGTTGCCTTGCAGGCGCTGCGCCTCGGCCTGGTCGCCGGTGTGGATGTGGCGGCTGAGCATGGGCAGGATCGCCGTGCCCAGCGCAATGCCGACAATGCCGAGTGGCATCTGGTTCAGCCGGTCGGCCAGCTTGAGCAGCGTCAGCGAGCCTTGCGGCAGGCTGGTGGCAAAGAACGTGTCGACCAGCTGGCTGATCTGGTAGATCCCCGCGCCAAAAGTGGCAGGCAGGATCAGCACGCCCAGCTTGCGCACTTCTGGCGTCAGCTTGGGCAGTTGCACTTTCAGGCGCACGCCCGCACGCCGCGTTTCCCACCACAGGTAAGCCAGCTGCGCCACGCCTGACAGGGCAACCGAGGCGGCGAGCATTTCCACCACCACCACATCGTTGCCGCTGTCGCCGCGCAAGTGATTGCCGATCAGGATGCCCGAAATCAGGAACAGGTTGAGCAGCACCGGTGCCACCGCGCCCGGCCCGAATTTTGAGCGCGCGTTGAGCAGGCCCGACAGCATGGCCACCAGGCTGATCAGCGCCAGATAGGGGAAAGTCACCCGGCTGAGGAACACCGACAATTCGAACTTGCCCGGCACTTCGGCGTATTCGCGCGCCAGCAGCCAGACGATGCCCGACATGCCGACCATGCACAGCGCGGAAAAGCCCAACAGCACCCACACGAACACGCTGAGGACGTCTCCGGCGAAGGCTTCGGCCGCTTCCTCGCTGCCGGGCTGCCCGTCACTGCCGTGCAGGGCGCGGCTGTACAGCGGCACAAAAGCCACGCTGAACGCCCCTTCGGCAAACAGCCGCCGGAAGGTGTTGGGCAGGGTGAAGGCCAGCTGGAACGCGTCCGCCGCCAGCCCCGCGCCTAGCACGCGGGCCAGCAGCATGTCGCGCGCAAAGCCGAACACGCGGCTGATCGCGGTCAGTCCGCCAATGGTGCCGACGTGGCGGACGAGACTCATTTATACTGGCTTACGCGTCGGGTGTGATCGAGATCGGATCGGTCGTGCCATCGGCCGAGCGCTTGGCCGCCAGCTGCTGCACGTACAGCCCGTTGAAATCGATCGGATCCAGCAGCAGCGGGGCAAACCCGGCATCGCGCACGGCATCGGCCACGATGCGGCGGGCGAAGGGGAACAGGATACGCGGCGCTTCGGCATACGTGAACGCATGCATCTGCTCTTCCGGCATATTGCGCATGCCGACCAAGCCGCAGAACGCCAGGTCAATGATGTATGCCACGCCCTGATCGGTCTTGGCGGTGCAGGTGACCTTCAGTTCCACTTCGGAAACCTCGTCGCTGATCTTCTTGGCGCCGATGTTGAACTGCACGTCCATCTGCGGCTGCGTGGCCCAGCCGAAGCTGTCGGGCGCGTGCGGGTTTTCAACCGACAAGTCCTTGACGTACTGGCTCAGCAGGCCGGCAACCGGCTGGTTGTCCGCGCCGTTGACGGCCTGGACAGGAGTGGTTTCGGGGGTTGTGGCGCCATCTTCGGCCATGATCGGACTGCTTTCGTTTGATTGGCTGGATATCAGGTTCGCGCGCCTAGCACCGGGGCGCGGACGTAGCAACGCTTGCGCTAGGCGAGGTCAGGGACGGGAGATGCGTTCAGCCGGCGTTGAACCGGAATGTTGCACCTTTGGGACGGTTGCGGCCTATGTTGACGGGGTGGACTGTTGTCCATTTGTAATTCCCGCCTATCTGGGTCACAATCGTGCACTTGGCGCGTTGGTGTGTGCCGCGAATGTTCGCTAATGGTTCACCACACGTTGCGCGCCCACGCGAATCGGGAAATGCCTGTGATATATGAGATCGTCATCCTCGCCATGGTCGCCGCCTTCCTGGGCATGCGGCTCTATTCCGTGTTGGGCCGCCGTGCCGAACATGAAGAGGAGATCGTGCCCGGCGGGTTCGAGCGGTCGGATGACAAACCGCGCGTGCCTGCGCCTGCCGCACAAGAGCAGGGTGATGCACCGCGCGCCGAACGCGCCATCACCGGTTTTCCGCCCGCAATCGAACGCGGCCTGCGAGAGATTGCTGCCGCTGACCGCCGGTTTGACCTGATCGGTTTTCTGGAAGGCGCGCGCGGGGCCTACACGATGGTGCTCGAAGCGTTCTGGCGCGGTGACCGCGAGACGCTGCGCGAATTGTGCGACGACGATGTCTACGAAGGCTTCGCCGCCGCCATTGCCGAGCGTGAGGCCGCCGGCCACGTGCTGGAAAACCGCCTGATCCGGATCGAGGACGTGTCGATCCACTCGGCCGAACTGGTCGGCCAGACCGCGCGCATCGCCGTGCGCTTCGTGTCCGATATCGCCGCGATGACGCGCGATGCGGCCGGCACCATGGTGGCCGGCTCGCTGGACGACGCCGTGGAAAGCCGCGACGTGTGGACCTACAGCCGCAAGGTGACCAGCGCCGATCCGGGCTGGCTGGTCGACGAGACCGACGAAGGCTGATCACCGGCGCCACTGGACGTTGGGGGACAGCATGGGATCGCCGATTTTTCCGAACCGCAAGGGTTGGGCCATCCTGCCCGCTCTCGCGCTGCTGGCCGCCTGCGTCAGCATTCCCGGATCGCGCCCTACGCCCACCGCGGCGCCCACCGGCACTACCGCTGCGCTGCTAGGCATTGCCCGTGGCCCGGCCATCACCAGCATGGGCCTGCTGCCGCGCGACAGCGCCGCCGCGCTCGATGCTTTCGAGACGAGTTGCGGCGTGCTTACCAGTCGCCCCGATGAGAGCGGGCTGACCCGTCCGGCCGACTGGACCTTCGCTTGCGCCAATGCGCCAGGCTGGCCGCGGGACCGCGCGCCGGGGTTCTTCGAGACATACTTCGAGGCCGTGCGCGTGGGTGACGGCGCGGCTTTCGCCACCGGTTATTTCGAGCCTGAGATTGCCGGATCGCGCACCCGCCGCAGCGGCTATGAAGTGCCTGTCTATGCCCTGCCGCCCGATCTGGTGCGCTGCTGGCGGGACGATACACCCGAGAGTGAGCGGACCGGCCGAGCCCCGCTGGGCCGGTTCGACGGGTCCGGGGCTTGCGTGGAATATTACGACCGCACCCAGATCGAGGAAGGCGCACTGGCCGGACGCGGGTTGGAGATCGGCTGGGCGGCTGACGCGGTCGAGCTGTTCTTCCTTCAGGTCCAAGGTTCGGGCCGCTTGCTGACGCCAGAGGGCGAGGTGATCCGCATCGGCTATGCCGGGCAGAACGGCCATTCCTACACCGGCATCGGCGGCCTGATGCGCGAGCGGGGCCTGCTGGGCAGCGGGCCGGGGCAATACTCCGGCTCGATGCAGGGGATCATGCAGTACATCCGCGAAAACCCGCGCGAAGGCGCCGCACTGATGCGCGAGAATGCCAGCTGGGTATTCTTCCGCGTGCTGGACGGGGCCAGTGCCCAGATCGGCCCGATCGGTTCCATCGGCGTACCGGTGCGGGCGGAAAGCAGCGTGGCAGTGGACCCCAAGTTTGTGCCCTACGGCGCGCCGGTGTTCCTTTCGACCGACCGCAGTGAAGCGCGCGGGCTGTGGGTGGCGCAGGATACCGGCGGGGCGATCCGCGGGGCTAACCGGTTCGATACCTTCTGGGGCGCAGGCACCCGCGCGCGTGAGGTAGCTGGCGGGATGAGTGCACGCGGCCAGGCCACGCTGTTGCTGCCGCGCGGCACGCTGGACCGGCTGGGAGTGCGGTGACGGCCGCCAAGGGCCCGCCGCGTGGTTTAAGCCACGACGAAGCCGAATTGTGGTCGCGCGTGGCCGCCACGGTAAAGCCGC
>JAZKFK010000405.1:0-104 GCA_040386475.1 Pseudomonadota bacterium
ATCCGCAGATTTATGACGAGCGGGACGTGCAGGTGCAGGGCAAGCTTGCCGGGCTGCTGCGCCGCTACCACTGATCCCTACTTTGCGAAGCGCGCGGCGGCTAT
>JAZKFK010000405.1:114-2640 GCA_040386475.1 Pseudomonadota bacterium
CTATCCTTCCGGGATGTCCGCCGCCGCAACAACCGTGAGGACTGGCTCCGATATTGACGCTGGCGGTGACAGCGAAAGCGGTCAATCTTCCCTGCGCCCGACCCACCAAGGGTGCTCGCCCTGCTCTTGCGCCACAGTGCGCAGCGTCGGCTGGTCGAGGACAATGGCCAGCCCGCCGCTTGCTTCCAGATAATCGCGGTCAGCCTTTAGCCAGTGCGGCTCGCAGCTTCTTGGCAACCAGCGTTCAGACACGACGATATCTGCCCGCTCGCAAGCCGCAACGAGGGCGCGCTCCTCGATCCTTTGACGATTACGGCTCATCAGCACGTGCCAGTCGCGGCCGCCTCGCTGGAGGGTAATGACGCAGAAATCCGCCGAACATTGCGCACCCGGCCATTGTTCCAGCGGCACCGGATCACCCGCAACTCCGGCCAATTCCAGCATGTTATCGCGCGTGTAATCGCTGCGGCTTTCGCGCAGCACCAGCAGGCGGTCACCTTCCCCCGTAATGCCGACATGGCGACCGTCGACAGAAATCAGCAAGTCCGGTACCGGTGTTGTCAGCAGCAACACTGTCGCCAGCGCCACCGGTACCAGCCCCAGCAACCGCTGCCGCCCTCGCCACAGGCCCAGCCACAAGCTGCCCGCCAGAAAGAGTGCGAAGGTCCCGCCAGTCATCTGCGGCATCAGCTTGACCGCCCCCGGTTGTCCGGCGGTGAAGCGGGCTATCGCCAGCAGCAGGTCGAGTGATTGACCGGTCAGCCACCAGAAGGGCGCCCCCGCCCCGACAAGGTCAAACACCAGCGCCAGCGCGATCAGCGGCATGGCAATGAAAGTTACCAGCGGGATCGCCACCACATTGGCCAACGCGCCATAGAAGCCCGCGCGGTGAAAATGGAACAGGACGATCGGCATCAGCGCCACTTCGATGACAATGCCGGTGATCAGCAGCATCGCCACCCGCCGGCCAGTCCGGAAAACGCCGCCCTCTTCGCGCGGGGCGAGGAAGTCGCGCACCGGCTTGGCGTCGTGCAGTGCCACGATGGCGATCACGGCGGCGAAGCTCATCTGGAAGCTCGGGCCCGCCAGCGCCTCGGGCCACAGCGCCAGCACGCAGACGGCGGCCACGGCCACCATCCGCAGCGACAATGGCTCGCGGCCCAGTGCCAGCGCCCCCAGCACCAGCAGGGCGGCCAGGCAAGAGCGCAAAGTCGGCACCTCGCTGCCGGTCAACAAGGTATAGCCGACCCCGGCCAGCGCCCCCGCCGCCGCTGCCACCACCGGCAGGCGGACCCGCAGCGTCAGCCACGGCCACAAGCCCAGCAGCCGCATGGCGAGGAAATAGGCCGCCGCGATCACCGCGCTGACGTGCAGGCCGCTGATGGACAGCAAGTGCGTGAGGCCCGAATCGCGCATGGCGTCTTCGTCCGCACGGCCGATCGCGCCACGGTCACCGCTGGCAAAGGCGGCGGCGATGGCGCCAGCCGATCCGGGCAACTGCTCGCGCACATGGTCTGCCAGTCTGCGCTGCGTCCCCGCTAACAGAGGCACTCGACCCGCCGGCTCGATCACCTCGGGCTCACGCTGCACGCTGCCGGTTGCGGCCAGCCCGTCAAACCACGCGCTGCGGGCAAAGTTATAGGCGCCGGGTAACATCGGCGGCGCGGGTGGCATCAGCCGCGCCTGGAACCGCAGCAGCGCCCCTTCGCCCAGCGCCGGCCTGTCGAATTCCAGCGGCACGTTGACCCGCACCCTGATCGCTCGTTCCGTGTCTGGCTCGCGCATCGCAATGACCAGGCGGACGCGGTCTTCCGCCGGTTGCTCGATCCGTTGCAGCACCCGGCCCTCGAACACCCCGGTAAGGGGTCGATCAATGGCTGGTGTGCCGACCATCTCCGACCGGGTCCACACCAACCCCAGCCCCAGCGCGAAGATCAGCGACAGCGCCATGATCGATTGCAGCAGCCTGGCCCTGCCATGCTCGCCGCGCCAGGCCGCCAATGCGCCCAGCGCTGCGATAACCGCCAGCAGTCCCGCCGCCACCCAGGCCGCCAGTCCCGGCAAGGCGAACCATGCGGCAATGCCCGCTGCCAAGGCCACCGCCAGCCACGGTCCACGATCAAACCCGGCCCGGTCGAGAAAATGCTCTGCCGCGTCCAGCGCGCTGGACAAAGACAATCGCTTTCGCCAAGGCGAATGCCGCATCGCAGCATGGCCGGGATCGTCGTCCCCCAACGGGATCAGCGGCGTCTGGCTGGTTGCCATGGTCGTACTAGGACAGGAACAAGGCCCTTATGGCAAGCACCAGCGCTCCACTACCCGGCGGCACCCGCCCGGTGGTCACGCGCTTTGCCCCCTCGCCCACGGGTTACCTGCATATCGGCGGGGCACGCACCGCGCTGTTCAACTGGCTTTATGCCCGCCACCACGGCGGCAAGTATCTGCTGCGGATCGAGGATACCGACCGCGCCCGCTCCACCGAACCGGCGATTGCCGCGATTTTTGACGGGCTGGATTGGCTCGGCC